>CAZPHG010000112.1:0-3714 GCA_964586585.1 uncultured bacterium
TTCTTAATGATATTGATGCATTATCTGTATTTGAAAGAAAAGTATTTTTTATAACAATACCTGCTTTACCGCCTGCTTTTAATATTTTTATAAAATGTTGTAAAAACAGAAAAGCGGTCTCTCCTGTTTTGATTGGAAAATTCTGCTGCACTTCTTTTCGGATACCCGCACCAAAAGGCGGATTTGCCAAAACAATATCGTATCTATCCTTTTCCTGAATATCCATAATATTCTCTGATAGTCTATTTATGTGCAAAATGTTTGGGGCTTCTACACCATGCAAAATCATATTCATTGTACCGATAATATATGCAAGCGACTTTATCTCTTTCCCATAAAATGTCTTTTTCTGAAGTGTTTCTACATCTTTTGTAGTAAGTTTTTTACTTTCTTTTAAATATTCAAATGCTTCACACAAGAACCCAGCAGATCCAACCGCACCATCATAAATTTTATTTCCTATTTTTGGCGCTACAACTTTCACAATAGTTTTAATCAATGGACGGGGAGTATAGTATTCTCCTCCATTTCTTCCGGCATTTCCCATATTTTTTATTTTAGCTTCGTAAAGGTGTGACATTTCATGTTTTTCTTTACGAGAACGAAATTTTAATTCATCAACGAGATTAATAACTTCTCTTAAGTTGTAACCGCTCTGTATTTTATTCTTTAGTTCACTAAATATTTCACCTATTTTATATTCAATTGTATCTGGACTATCCGCAAGTGTTTTAAATTTCTTAAGATAAGGAAACAGTTTATGATATACAAATTCACGCAAATCATCGCCAGTAAGAGCTTTATGATGATCAAGTTGCCCGTCTTTTAATCTGGGCATTGCCCAAATCTCCCATTTAAATTCTTTGGCAATAATATTTTTATATTTCTTACCAACTAATTCAGATGCTGTTTTTTTATCTTTTTCCAAATCATCCAAGTACTTGATAAATAGTATCCACGAAGTTTATTCAACATAATCAAGTTCACTACTACACCCTGCATCTTTATGCAACTTATCATCAATATTTTTAAAAGTCTGTTCAAACATATTTCACCCTCTTTATATTAGATGTATTTATTTTAAATTTGCCCCAATCTTCAGGGATTTTTTCTATTTCTGTATCTTTGAATTTAGTTTGAAGTTTTACTTTCACAAACACTAATTTATTTAGGGGGTCCTTTTTTTAGGAATTTTTTTAACCTTAATAGTGCATCGTGAAAACGCCGGTAGTGGGTTACAACTGCTAATCTTATATAACCTTCTCCATAAGAGCCAAAACCTATACCCGGCGCCACAGCTATCCCTGTTTCTTCTATGAGAATCTCGGCAAATTCAAGCGACCCCATATCTCTGAAATTTTCAGGTAAGCGTAACCAGATATACATAGTTGCTTTTGGGAGTGTAACTTCCCAGCCAATACTGTTTAATCCGTCAACTAATTTTATCTGCCGCTTGCGGTATTCTTTTGCGGTGTCCCGAACGCACTTTTGCGAACTGGTAAGCGCTTTAATACCGGTTAATTGTAGTGCTGTAAAAACGCCGTAATCAAGATATGATTTTATTTTTTCAAGCGGTTTCAAAAAGTCACTTCCTCCGACACAATAACCAATCCGCCAGCCAGCCATATTATATGTTTTTGAAAATGAATGAAATTCCATGCCGACATCCTTTGCTCCTTCAACTTCCATAAATGAAGGCGCCCGATAATCATCAAAAGTGAGTTCCGAATAAGCCCAATCATGACAGATAATAATATTATAATGTCTGGCAAATTCAATTACTTCCTTAAAAAACTCAGTATCCGGAACAACCGCAGTTGTAGGATTATTGGGATAATTTATAAACATAAGTTTTGCCTTTTTTGCAACATCGCTCGGTATATCGGAAAGTATAGGAATATAATTATTTTCTTCTGTAATAGGCATATCATAAGGAATACCGCCGGCAAGAATTATGCCGTTTCTGTGAACTGGATAACATGGATTTGTTGTCAACGCTATATCGCCAGGGTCAAGATAAGCCATGCAGATATGGGCTATCCCTTCCTTTGAGCCAATGAGAGCGAGAACTTCATTATCAGAATTAAACTCAACGCTGGTCTTTTTTTCATACCATTTTGCTACTGTCTCTCTGAATTTAGGCATACCTTTTGCCTGCGGATAACGGTGTGTTGAAGGATGATTTGTCACTGTATCACATAACCGTTTAACAATATGGGGAGGCGTCGGAATATCAGGATTTCCCATCCCAAGATCAATGACATCCTGCTTTCTGCGATGCGCTTCTTTTTTTAAAACATCTATAGCGCCGAAAAGATACGGTGGCAATTCATTAAGTTTTTTTGAAGGCATTATAATTACTTTTTTATTGTTTTTCATTTTTCAACCCCTTTAACTGATAACTCTGTTTTTTCCTGTTCTCTTTGCTTTCATTAGCCTGTTGTCTGCTATTTTCAACAATGTTAAATAATCCTCAGCATCATCCGGATATGATGCAACTCCTATTGATATGGTAATATTAAAACTATCTCCTTCCCAATAAAAAGGATGGGCGGCTATACTTTTTCTTAATCTTTTTGCAGTTTTAACTGCTTCTTCTTTTCTTATTCCCGGAAAAATAACAATAAATTCTTCACCGCCATATCTTCCAAGTATGTCTTCTTTTCTTAGTATTTCACGCAATGTTTCTGAACTCTCTATTAATACGCTATCTCCTGCCGGATGCCCTAATGAATCATTAACTTTCTTGAAATCATCTATATCTAATAGTAAAAGAGTTACGCAGTCGCCCGCTTTCTGAGCTACTGTTAATTCCATTTTTGTCCTTGGCTCAAAATAACGGCGGTTAAAAGTTCCTGTAAGTTCATCAGTAACAGCTCTTCTTTCCGCCTCATGAAGATCACCACGCATACGATTGGTTTCTTTTTCTATCTGCTGCTTCACATTCTGAGTAAGCTGTCTCTCGGCTTGTCTGCCTATGGTTTTAATTGTTTTTGCCGCTTCTTTTTCTGCTTTTTTTATCACTATTTTATCTATCTTTTTGCCGATTTTTTTACCTTCGTAATAGATACGATGTATTTCTTCATTTGTCTGTCCTGTTACTTTTAGCATAGATTTTTTTATAAAATCCTCAAGTTGCTGTATTTCTTTTTTTATTATATCTCGAACAATTATTCTCTCTTCTTCAAGAATTTTATATCGTTCACGCCGTAGATTTCCTATTTCACTTTTTAATTGATAAAGCTGCTTATCTATTTCTTTGCGATAAATTCTAACTTCGTTATTAATTTCAGTATTTATATTCATTTTTACATTGCTGTTGGAGCGCTGACGCCCAATAAATTCAACCCATTTTTTATTATATTTTTTACTGCTTTCATCAACAATAATCTTGCCTCTTGCTGCGGGCTATCAATCACCCGAACAGTGTCATAATATTTATGAAAAACCGTTGCAGTTTCTCTTAAATACTCCGTAAGTAAATGCGGCGTATTAAGTTCAACACATTTGTTTAAAAGATATGGAAAATGAGAAAGTTTCTTTATTAAATCCTTTTCTGTTTTTTTATCAAAACAAAGTTCAGTTACCGCTTTGATGTTAAGCGAATAAAAATCTCTGCCTGCTTTCTTAAAAATAGAACAAATTCTCGCATGAGAATATTGCACATAATATACAGGATTATCTTTATTTAACTTTTTTGCGAGTTTTAAGTCA
>CAZPHG010000113.1:0-3595 GCA_964586585.1 uncultured bacterium
AGGGATGGAGGTGGTAAAGTCCGAAGCGGAGTGTATATATTCCAGTTGGAAGAAACAAATGGAAGTTTAAGATCCGGCTCCATATTGGTAACAAGGTAATAATACCTAATCTTCACATTTGACAATAGATCTTTTGTTAAATATAATAACTTAATCTTGAAAGGCAGTGTGACATACTTCCAATGAAAGCAGTGAACAGATTGAAGTTACAGCTGAGCCAGTTCGAGACAAGAGCAAAGTAAAAACAATGTAAAAGTTTATATTTTTTTGTATAAGGCAAGATTCTATGGGACAAAGTGATATAGAATGCTATAATATAAAAGGGATAAAGTAGTAATTAGATAATTCGGTGAGATAATTTCAGATATGGTAGAAATGTTAGTGAGGTAAAAATGAGTAAGGTAATAATTAGTTGTTTGTTAAGTATGGTATTTTCTTTGGGAATAGTTTTTTCTGGTCAATCAGATGCTATTTCGGATGCAATTAAAGTTAATCAGGTGGGATATAGACCGCAAGATAAAAAAATATTTATTGTGTTATATCCTGCTGATATGTTTTATATAAAAGATATAGATGGTAAAATAGTTTATGAGGGTAATCTTACAGATCCGGTATGGAATGAAGTTACAGGAAATACAGTGCAGCAGGGTGATTTTAGCAAAGTAAAAATTCCAGGAGAATATTTTGTAAGTGTGCCCGGAGTAGGTGAATCTTTTAGATTCGACATAGCAAAGGATGTCTATTTAAATGTTTTATATAAAACAATGAGGTCGTTTTATTTACAAAGATGTGGAATGGCAGTTGATGGTGGAGATGGGTTTAAACGTGGTGCATGCCATTTAAAGGATGCATTTTTTTTAGAAGGCATGGAAGAAAAAGGAAAAAAAGATGTTACTGGTGGTTGGCACGATGCGGGTGATTATGGGAAATATATTACAAATGCAGGAATAACTGTTTGGACTTTACTTGCTGCTTATGATAAATTTCCAGATAGTTTTTCTAACTTAATATTAAATATACCTGAAACAGGAAAAAGTAAAATGCCTGATATTTTATCGGAGATAAAATGGCAATTAGATTGGTTTTTAAAGATGCAAAGAGAAGATGGAGCTGTACATTTTAAAGTTGCACCTATAGGATTTCCAAGCGCAATTATGCCGGAAAAAGATAAAAGTAGAAGATATATTTTTCCTGTTTCATCAGTCGCAGCAGGGAATTTTGCAGCAGTAATGGCTAAGGCTGCACGTATCTTTAAAAAATATGATGCTGATTTTGCAGAGAAGTGTTTGATTGCTGCGGAAAAAACATGGAAATGGCTTGAGGAAAACCCTGAAATGGTTCCTGAAGGTGGATTTGACGATCCTTGGATTGTTGGTGGCTATGAAGGCGATTTAGTAGACAAAGATGAGAGATTGTGGGCAGCAGCAGAATTATTTCGAACAACAGGTGAAGAAAAGTATAATGATTTTTTTAAAAAGTATTTTAGATATGGAAGCTGGAGTAGATCAGCAGTTGATTTTCCTCCCAGTTGGTTGAATACTCAGGTTTTAGGGATGTTGACTTACTATTTTACTGATCAGCCGAATGTAGATACAAAAATTCAAGATAAGATAAAAATAGATACGCTTGCATACGCAAATCTAATAGTTGCTGATGTAAAAAAAGATGGATATAATGTCGGACTTAGAAAAGATATGTATTTTTGGGGTTCAAATGCAGTTGCGTTAAACTTAGGAATGATTCTTTTACATGCAAATAAAATGGAGCCGCAACAGGAATTTGTTGATGCTGCGTTGGATCAATTACATTATATACTTGGGAGGAATAGTTTAAATAAAACTTTTATTACCGGTATAGGCGACAATCCTGTTTTAAATCCACACTTTGCACCAAGTATGGCAGATGAAAATATTCTTCCCTGGCCAGGATTTGTTGTTGGTGGTCCAAATTATGTAGGCGGAGACGGTCCATTAAACAGATTATTTTCAGCCAATAAAGATGAAGATGGTAATTTAATGTTGCCGGTAGCAAAAAGATTTGTTGATGTGGATCCGAGTTTTTCTATGCCTGAAATAGGGCATTTTGGACAAACTTCATTTGCGTCAAATGAGCCATGCATAAGTTATAATGCGCCAATGATATTCGTTTTGGCTGCGTTTCAATAAAGTATTGGCGCAGATATAAAATCTGCGATTACAGTGGAGCATTCTTAGCGAGGAAGTATGGAACCGTGGGAGGTAAAAATGTTTAAAAAGATAATTTTTAATGTGTGTTTGGTTATTATGGTTTTTGTTTGTGGGGCAATTTATGCCGGAGAGAAAAGAGAATATATAATATTTGAGGATAATATCATAAATTTTGCCTATACTTTTCCGGAACCAGGACTTTTTGAAGTAAATGATGAAGAGGTATATAGTGGAGCATATTCTTTAAGATTTTCCTGGCGAGCAGGTAAAGGAGAATGGTGTGGTGCAGGAGTTGCAATCAGAAAACCTATTGATGCCCGAACATTTAGAAAAAAAGGGGTACTTGTATTTCAAATAAAAGGAAATAAAGGTGGAGAAAAAATAAATAACATTGGATTGATGGATTGGGGTGAGCAATATACTACTAGACCTTTTAGGAGTTATCTTAAAGAAATTACTAATGAATGGCAAAAAGTGGTTATTCCGCTTGTACATTTTTCCGATGAGGCTTTTCGGTGGGATGCAGTAGCAAAGAAAGAAATTCCTGCAAAATTTAACTGGCAGAAAATACAGACAGTTATATTTGATTTTGGTGAAGGCACAGGTGAGGAACACACAATCTATGTAGATGGTATAAAAATTTTTTCCGAAGGTGGAGAAAAATTTGTTGAAGAAAAAGTAAAACTTCCCGAAGGAGTAATTTCTCTGTTTGAGGATAATATCATAAATTTTGCCTATACCTACCCTGACGCTGGTCTTTATTTGGTAGATATGGAAGTTAAGTATAGTGGTGCGGCATCTTTAAGGTTACAGTGGAAGGCAGGAAGAGGTGAGTTTTGCGTTGCAGGATTGGCAGCAAGAGACCCTATTGATATCAGCAGTTATCGTAAAAATGGAAAATTGGAATTTTTTGTTAAAGGCGAGAAAGGAACGGAAAGAGTAGTAGCAATAGGACTTATGGATGATAATGGATTTTATTCAAAAAGACAACTGTCAAAACATAGAATGGATATATTTCCGATAGATTGGGAAAAAGTAAGTATACCTCTTTCAAAATTCTCAGATAATGCTTTCAGATGGGATGCAGAATTGAGAAGGGAAATTCCAGGTAAGATTGACTGGACTAAAATAAAGAAGATAATATTTGATTTTGGTGAAGGAACAGGCGAAAAAAATACTGTTTATTTTGACCAGATAAGAATTATTCCTGGTGAAAATATTGAAGAAAAGGAAGAAAAATGAATAAAAAAATTATATTATCTTTAATTATTTTTTTATTGGTTAGAATATTGGCATATTCTGCACTTGATAAAAAAACTCTTATAGATGATTTTGAAGATGGAAATGCAAAAAATTTTTTTGGAGGATTTTGGTATACATATGATGACAGGGAATCATTTTTCCCAACC
>CAZPHG010000114.1:0-3589 GCA_964586585.1 uncultured bacterium
ATATCATAGGTAAAATTATCATCGGTAAATCCTACAAGTTTGGCGGTAACGGTCTTTAATTCTTTCACCACAGATTCCGGTGTTCGAGCCGACCACTCTCTCTTGGCGCCATAAGGATTCATACTAAAAGTGCAACCCCGCGAGCCGGAAATAGAATCAAATTCTATTCCTAAATCAAATCCATTCGTAGAGATTTTATATTGATATCGTCTTAATCGTCTGTCTATATAAAGCGCGTCGTTGATTGTCGGAAGGACCCGATTGCGATTATGAATAATTTTTCCGTTTTGCCTATAAGAAAGTCCTATTACATCACATGGAGAACCCTCTTCAAGCAACTCTCGTACAATCTCCTCACCATCTCCCCTCACAATTATATCTATATTGGGACAGTTTTCAAATAGTTCCACAACATTTTCTGTAGCATATCTTCCTCCTACTATAGTCAGAATATTAGATGGAATCTTGTGGATAATTCTTAAGAAAAAATCCTTTTCAAAACCCCAGTTCACAGATATACAAACAACATCCGTTTCATCATCTATAAACGGCTCAGCATCCTTTTCAAACTTCATATCAATAATGGTTATTTGAGCTGCTACATTTCTTATAGAAGCAGCAATTTATTCCAGCCCAATGGGTGGACAAAAACCAAGTTCACGCAATTCTTTTTTATAGGGATAGATACACAAAGCTTTTTTATATTTCATTGCCAAATCCCTGGAATTTTATGTTGACAAAATCTGCATTTTCCTTCTTCTATTTTATTGCTCATAACTGTAAAATGAATCCGATGAATCAATCTCTTCCCACACCCCGGACAAAAGGTTGAATTATATCTATGTCCCGGGACATTACCTATTGTAACATAATTTAGTCCTATTTCCAACGCAATCTTTCGCGCCTCTTCTAATGTCCTTATTGGCGTGGGAGGCAGGTGCCTCAACCTGTAGGCGGGGGAGAAGCGAGTAAAATGCAAAGGAACATCTGCCCCTAAATTCTCTTTTATCCACTCACACATCCTCCTAATATCATTCATATTGTCATTGAGGGTGGGAATGATGAGATTGGTAATCTCAAGCCATACGCCTTCTTCTTTAATAATCTTTAAAGTTTCTAATACCGGTTCTAATTCAGCAAACAAAATTTCCCGATAAAATTCTTCTGTGAATCCTTTTAAATCCAGCACTACTCCATCCATATATTTAAGAAGTTTTCTTAAAGGTTCGGGAGAGATACCACCATTGGTATGAAACTGCATCTTTATGCCATGCTCTCTTGCCTCTTTGGCAATAGAGTAGAGATACTCAAAAAATATGGTCGGCTCGTTTATTGTACCTGATATTGTTCTAGCGCCTTTTCTTATAGCTAACTCTACCACTTCTTTTGGCGACCATTTATTATATCTTCTATTTTCAGGACCTACTTGTGTAAGTGTCCAGTTCTGACAATTTTTACATCTAAAATTACAACCTACTGTAGCTAAAGCCAAAAGTTTGCTTCCCGGCAAAAGATGATACATTCCATCTTTTTCAATCGGAGCAACCTGCCAGGAGAATATCTTGCCATAAACTAAACTATATAAATTCCCTCCTATATTCTCCCTTACCCGACAAATTCCTATTTTTCCTTCGGGGATAATACATTTTAGGAAACAAAGTTGACACTGGACTTTGTTATCTTCCAATTTTTGATAGAACATAGCTTCTTTAAGATCCGAGGCATGGGCTAAAAAAGAAATTAAAATTATTGATATTATAGCTATTGCTTTTCTCATTTATAACACCGTAAATTGATAAATAATTAGATTAATTCCGATAATTAATAATATCACACCGCAGATTCGGCTGAAAAAAGTAAAGAGTTTATGCTTTTTAATTAATTTGGCAGGTAAAATACTTGCTAAAACACCTAATGGAATTAAAGGCGAAATAATCTTTCCCGAGCCAAAAGCCATACCATAAAAAGCGCCTTGCCATAAATCCGCTGCCCGTAAAGCAATATAGGATAAAACAGCTAAAAGCGGCAGGCAAGGTAAAATGCCCGCAAAAAGCCCAAGCATTATAGGCCCCTTGATGCCCTTACCTGTAAAATTATGGTTTGAATTTTTTTGACAGAGATGACTCTGGTACGTTTTGCCAAATATAATAAGGATGCCAAGTAGGGAAACAAACATACCACCTATTAAAAAAATTACATAATCAAATTGACGAAGCCATATACTTATCAACCCCCCAAACAGACCCGCTAACAGTCCTAAAACAGAGTAAGAAACTAAACGACTAAAAGAGAAAATTAATATTGCCGCCAGCCCTTGCCGCCAGCCTCGCCTGGTTGCAGCAATATATGGCAATATTACCGGCGAACAAATAGCAAGACAGGGACCAAAAGATACAGTAATGCCAATTATAAACAATTCTATAGCGTTGCTCATTTTGACAACCTTATAATTATAGATACTTCTGCTCCTTGAGGCGGCATTCTTTCTGAATTTAGCTCATATCCTGATTGACCGGATTCTCTGATAAAATTCTCTTTAAAGGTTTTTTCTAACGAGAATATAGGACAGAATTTACACTTCACACACGGCGATGTTTTTAATACTATGTGATCAAAATAAGGTGAGCCTAAGAAAATGAAATCTTTTATCTCTAATTTATCTTCTGTTAAAACTAATTCCTGAGCCGCAATTTCTTCTTCGCCCCATTTAACAAAAAGCAACAATTCTCTTTCTTCCACCCTTTCCGTTACTTTTTCACGCCATAATTCATCCCAAAGTTTCCAGTCCAAAATGAAAATCGCTTTCTGTAAATTGATAAGATTTACCTCTGAGATAATAGCTGATTTTTCTTTTAGCCATTTGTATCCATGAAGATATATTAGATGCTGTACCCAACCCTCCCTTTTCTGAATTTTCGCCTTGAATTGAATTTCTGCATTAGTAGTATCTATAACAAGAGCTCCTAATTGATATATTCCTTCCTTTAGTATTTGAGGTTGGAGAGGCATAACTCTGCGTTGAGTAAAATTATATCCAACAATAATAATTACTCCTACTATGACCGCAAGCATAAGTAATTTTAGTTGTCTATTCACTTTTTTCTCCTATTATTGAGACAAAAGTAATAAATATCCAGATACTCATACCGGCTATCGCACCCTCCATAAATACAGAATTTGCTATACCAACTACATTCGCGATGAAGCATATAATCCTTTCTACAATAAACATTGCCGCCACCCCACTTCCCGCTCCTATTAGTATACCATAAATTATCTTGCATCGTGACTTTTGGGCTAGGCCGCTCACTGCTCCAACGAGAGAACCCAATATTGCCCATCCAAGTCCGGCCAGAGCAATGCATTCCATCCGTACAACCATACCTGTTGGCATTGCCAAATAAATCCATCCACCAAGCAATCCTCCTGCACCACCTGCTGCTACTCCTTGAATCATACGACTAAATGACTTTTTCCTTAATCCACCTGCTGCTCCAATGAAAGAGCCTAATATCATCCAGTTGACCCAAATTCTATCTAAACCTGTCAGATAACTGAAGAACCAAGCAGCAAAAGCTCCTATAACACC
>CAZPHG010000115.1:0-3586 GCA_964586585.1 uncultured bacterium
ATTTGTAAGTTTTTTTGTTTTGCTAACATTTAATACAAGATCGGCTTCTCTGTTGTGTGCGCCGACTATCATTCCTGTATAGATATTTTCCCCTGCTCCTATGAAAAATACTCCCCTATCTTGAAGAGTATATAACGCATAAGCAACCGACACTCCCTTTGACATAGCAATGAGAGCGCCCTTGGTTCTACTTGGTATCGCTCCGCAATGAGGTCTATATTCATAAAAAATATGATTTAAAATTCCCGTACCCCGAGTATCTGTTATAAATTCATTTCTATATCCAAGCAGCCCGCGGGATGGAATGTGAAATTCTATTCTTGTATAGCCATCGCTACCGGGTACCATATTTATCATTTCACCTTTTCTCATACTGAGTTTTTCTATTACAATGCCGGTGTACTTTTTGTCCACATCAATAATCGCATGTTCAAACGGCTCGCAAATCTTTCCGTCAATTTTTCTGAAGATAACACGCGGCTTTGACAACTGCAATTCATAACTTTCCCTGCGCATATTTTCTATGAGTACCGCCAATTGCAATTCGCCGCGACCTTTTACTATGAAACTATCGCTTGATTCTGTTTTTTCTACCTGTATGCTTACATTAGTTTGCAGTTCTTTTTGAAGCCTGTCCCATATATGCCTTGAAGTCACATATTTTCCTTCCAGACCGGCAAACGGAGAATCATTTACAATAAATTCTATAGCAAGCGTGGGCTTATCTATTTCTATAACCGGAAGTGGATTTGGATTGTTTATATCCGCAACAGTTTCGCCTACATCAATAGTTGCGGCGCCGGCAATGGATACTATATCTCCCGCAAATGCTTCAGTTATTTCTTTTTTTTTCAAGCCGTCATATACATATAGTTTACTTATTTTAAATTCTACACTGCTTGAATCTCTTTTCAATAATACTACATTATCTCCCACTTTAACCGCTCCGTTATGTATTTTTCCTGTGCCTATTTTCCCAACAAAATTATCATATTCTATAGCAGAGACGAGAAACTGAAGCGGTAAATCAAGCGTTCCTTTTGCATCGACAACATGTTCTATTATTGTTTTAAAAAGAGGAGTGAGATTATTAGAGTCATCTTCCATTTCATATTTTGCTATACCTGCTTTTGCCGAAACATATATATGCGGAAAATCAAGCTGGCTATTATTAGCGTTTAATTCAAGAAACAAATCAAATACTTTGTCCAGCGCTTTATGCGGCTTGCTGTTTGCGCGGTCAATTTTATTAATAACAACAACCGGCATAAGCCCCAGTTCAAGCGATTTTTTCAAAACATATTTAGTTTGCGGCATCGGGCCCTCTACTGCATCAACAAGCAAAAGCACGGAATCTACCATTTTAAGAATACGCTGAACTTCGCCGCCGAAGTCGGAGTGCCCCGGAGTATCAACTATATTGATTTTATAACCATCATAAAAAAATGAAGCGATTTTAGAAAATATAGTAATTCCTCTTTCTCGTTCAAGGTCATTAGAATCCATTACCCTTTCCATCACCTTCTGATTTTCTCTAAACACGCCTGCTTGTTTTAAGATAGCGTCAACAAGAGTCGTTTTACCATGGTCAACATGCGCTATAATTGCAATATTTTTAATTTTATTCATTTTTTTGTTTATTTTATTTTTGAGATGATTTTGCTTTTGCTACTATTGGCCGTTTTCCGCGACCGGCGCTTTTAAATTTTTGCAGAATGATTTCTGCCTCTGCGAAAGGAACGGTTATAAAAGAGAATGTTTCATACAATTCTACCCTATCAATCAGGCGCGACGGCGTACCGGCTTTGTGGACAATAAAATCTACTAGTTGTCTTTTGGTTATTTTATTTTTTCTGCCTTTGGCAATAAAGAGACGGGTTTTTCCTTTAGCTTCAACGGGTGTTTTTCCTCGGATTTTTTTATTTTTTTTAAATAAATCGGTTATTTCATTATAGCTTTCTCTCTCGATAACATTAGAGTAAGCATTTTTAAGTATCGCTGCTATGATGTTCGTTTCATCTGCTTTTTCGCTTATTTTGGTTGCCCAGTTGATATATTTCTTATCCACGCCTTTTTCGGTATCGGCAATAATAGAATCCGTAATTCTCTTTTTTCTAATATTAATAATTTCATCAACTTTAGGTACTGCTTTTTTTCTAATATCAGCTTCTGTAATTCTTTTTATAAATCCGAGTTTTCTGAATTCATCAGGGGTAATAAATGTAATTGCGGTGCCTTTTTTCCCTGCTCTTCCGGTTCGCCCTATTCTATGAATATATGCTTCCGGATTTTGAGGTATAGAATAGTTAATTACATGAGTAAGATTTATTATATCAATTCCGCGAGCTGCGACATCTGTTGCCGCAAGAATTGAAACACGGCGATTTTTGAATTTATAGAGAATCCTTTCCCTCTGCGCCTGTGAAATATCTCCATGTAGCCCTTCGGCGCTATACCCCCTATCAAGAAGTTTTTCGGAAAGTTCATCCACCCCGACTTTTGTTCTGCAGAATATAAGTCCGTAAAAATCAGATTCAATATCTATAATTCTGCTTAAGGCCTCGAATTTATCTTTTCCCGCAACCTCAAAATAAATCTGATCAGTAAGACTGGTTGTCAGCGTTGTCTTAGTTTTTATATGAATATATTTACTGCTCATATATTTTTCTGCAAGTAATTTAATTCTTTTTGGCATTGTTGCGGAAAAAAGTAAAACTTTTTTATTTTTAGATGTTGACTCAAGTATTGTTTCCATATCTTCAATGAACCCCATATTAAGCATTTCATCAGCTTCATCTAATATAAAATATGATATTTTATTAAGATTCAGTGTCCTTCTTTTTAAATGATCGAGAATTCTTCCCGGGGTTCCCACTACAATAGCGGCGCCTTTTTTCAATTTTCTAAGTTGCCTATCAATAGCCTGACCACCATAAATAGGTATTGCGCTAAGAAAGCTTTTTCCTTTTAATGAATTTATTTCTTCGCAAACCTGAACAACAAGTTCACGGGTAGGAGCTAAAATTATTACCTGAACATGTTTTGCTTTTTCATCAAGTTTTTCTATAAGCGGAAGCGCAAAAGCGGCAGTTTTTCCGGTTCCGGTCTGAGCCTGCCCTATGAGGTCACAATCATCATTCATTAAATAAGGAATTAATTTCCTCTGAATTTCTGTGGGTTCTTCAAATCCCTTTTTTTTAATCGCTATCAGCGTTTTTTCGCTTAGTCCAAGTTGTTTAAATTTTTGCATATTATTTTATTTTATATTTTTTTCCTTTAACGCTTTTTTCTGTTTCTAAAAAACTGCTCTTTGTTCATAAGTGGCGGAGCGCACTGAACAAAGGTTTAACCTACTCTGATTAAGATTATAGCATAAGAAATAAAAAAATCAAATAAAATTTAACAAAAGTGAAATAATTTGCTTTAGATTTTTAAAGAGGTAATTTATTGGCAGTAGATAGACTTGATATTTAGAATCTAAATAAAGAAATTATATGATTATTTAAGGGGATTGTTAGGGAATGGGGAGGGTTTACTTAAAGGGTGATGAAAAATAGTAATAAATGCCTAAATTTAGTACAAATTC
>CAZPHG010000116.1:0-3494 GCA_964586585.1 uncultured bacterium
AATACAGATATAAAAAGAGTAAGAGCCGATACTTTCGGCTATCTGCAAAGATCATTTAGAAGTTGCGTGAGCGAAGTGGATAGAATTGAAGCAAGAGAAGTAGGGCAAAAGGCAGTGCAATTTGCTGTTCAAAACAAAAATGGTTCTGTGACAATAAATCGCTTAAACGGAAGCGCGGGTTATGAAAGTAAATATGATTTGGTAGAGTTAAAAGAAGTTGCAGGCAAAACAAAAACTATGCCGAATGAATTCATAAATTCCGAAGCTAATTATGTGACCGAAGAGTTTATTAATTATCTAAAGCCGCTACTTGGAGAGAGTTTTATGGGTGGAGGAGTGAGGTTATTTGCTCCTTATGTAGAACCAATTTTAAGGAAGATATGAAAAAATTAAGAACTGTTTTTTTAACCGCAGTATTTTTATCTATATGGAATCCTTTATTTTCACAAGATATTATTGAAGTTATAAATACTCCTACTGCAAATTCTGTTGATTTTGGTGGCTATTCTCTTTCGTTCCGGGTTTACGGTCAGGGCTCAATACTTGCACGACTTTTTTACGGGATAATAATGGAGAATCTGACGCTTGGCATTAGTTTTAATATTGAAAATGTAGTCGGAACGGGAAATATTACTCCACGCCGACCGTATCTATATATAAAATTGCCTCTTTATTCCGGAAGTTTTACCTGGCCTGCGCTTAGTATTGGTTTTGACGAACAGGGATTTGGGAATTATAATAATGAAACTGGGACATATCAATTTGATCCAATGGGTTTTTTTCTTGTTTTTACAAAAATGAATTTTGCACCGAACTTAAACATTTCAGCAGGAATAAATACAAATTATCTTATAATTCAGGATGGTAGAGAAAAAATTATGGGATTCATTAATGCGTATTTTGCCGTGGGTCCGAATTTTATGACACTTGCGGAAGTAAAATCATTAGGCGCCGGTCGTGAAGTTTATGGCAATGCAGGATTTAAATTTCTTTTAAGTCCGGAACTTCATTTCGAAGTTGCTGCACTTAATATCGGCAATGTCGGTGAGATAGAAAGAATTTTAAGAATAACTTATAAAGGTTTATTTTAAGAAATGCCCGGATTAAAAGTAAAATATCCTGTTTTTGAAAAACCTCTGATAAAATTAGAAGATAAAATAAAAAATCTTATTGCCCGTAATCCTGATTCGCCTAAAGTTGATAAGCTTATTAAAGAAAAAAAACAGCTGATTGATAAAATATTTTCTAAACTTAATTCATGGCAGAAAGTTCAGCTTGCCCGTCATCCGCTAAGGCCGCATACTTTAGATTATATAAATGGTATTTTTGATGATTTTATTGAGTTTCATGGTGATCGCACATTTGGAGACGATGAAGCGCTTATTGCCGGAATGGCATCGCTTAATGGAGATACTTTCGTTATTATAGGTCATCAGAAAGGTGAAAATCATACTGAAAATATAAGAAGAAATTTTGGGATGCTTCATCCTGAAGGATACAGAAAAGCGCTACGTATTATGAAAATTGCAGAGAAGTTTTCTATGCCTGTTATTTCTTTTATAGATACGCCCGGCGCATATCCCGGCATAGAAGCAGAAGAGAGAGGGCAGTCCGAAGCAATAGCAAATAATCTTAAAGAAATGATGGATTTAAAAACGCCAATAATAATTATTATAATTGGAGAAGGCGGTTCGGGTGGAGCGCTTGGTATAGGAGTCGGCGATAGAATTTTAATGCTTGAAAATGCTGTATATTTTGTCTGTACTCCTGAGGCGTGCAGTTCCATTTTATGGAGAGATACTGCCTATACAGAACAAGCAGCTGATAATTTAAAACTTACAGCGCCAGATCTGAAAAAATTCAATATAATAGATGAGATAGTAAAAGAACCAGCCGGAGGCGCTCACTGGAATTATGAAGAACAGTTTGGAATACTTAAAAAACGTATTATTCATCATTGGGGTGTATTAAAAAGAACGAATAAAAAAAATATTTATGAAAACAGATATAAAAAATTCAGGAGAATGGGAGTTTGGAAATGATTAAAAAATTTCTTGATGCCAAATTGCATAATTTAACAGTTACAGAAGCAAATATAAACTATACCGGAAGCATAGCTATTGATTGCGATTTATTGGATGCTGCCGGTTTTAAACCATTTGAAATAGTTCAGGTTATTAATATTACAAACGGCGAAAGATTTGAAACATATATAATCGAAGCAAAAAGAGGTTCCGGCTACATCGGATTAAATGGCGGAGCTGCTAAAAAAGGAAAAATAGGAGATAAATTAATTGTTTTTTCATCATGCTGGATTGAAAAAGGTAAAAAGCATTCTTTATCTGTGAAAGTTGTAATTATTGATGAAAAAAACAAAGTTAAAGATATAAAAATTACTAAAATAACCATTTAATGAAAAAACTTTTTATTATTCTGCTCTTAATACTCTTTCCGCAAATTTCCCGAGCTTTTTCTATCCATATCCCGACAAATACATATAAACAAGGCGACACCGTATGGATTAAAATAGATGATTTTAAAAGAGAATATACTTATGAATTAATTTTTGAAAATAACAATTTTCTTTTTACTGAAACAGATGGCGTAATGGAGTGTTTTTTAGGGATCCCTCTGAATTTAAGACCAGGAAAATATACTTTAATAATTTCTAAATATAGGACTGGTGAAATAAAAGAGAGGATTTATAAAGACATTGAAGTTAAGAAAGGGAATTATCCTGTTGAGCATATAAGGTTTACTCCAACAAAAAACAGAAAAATAGGCTCGCCAAAAAACATAAGAGAAAGAAAACTCATAAGACAGGCGCTCAAAATTAATACTCCCGAAAAACTATGGCAAGGGGAATTTTCCAAACCCGTTGAAGGTAGAATTAGCGGAGTTTTCGGCGCTTCAAGAAAGAGAGACAATGTTCTGCTATGGCAAAGCAGAGGTATGGATATAGCAGCAAAGCGAGGTACCCCTATAAAATCTCCGGCTTCAGGAAGAGTAATCCTTGTAGATAGCGATTTTTATCTGCATGGAAAAACAATAATAATAGACCATGGAATAGGGGTTATAAGTCTTTATATTCACCTTGATGATATAGCGGTTTCCTACGGACAGAAAATTGAAAGAGGAGAACTTATCGGCACTGTAGGAGATACAGGGCTTACTACAGGCCCGCATCTTCACTGGGGAGTTTATGTCCATTCCGTTCCGGTCAATCCTATGTGGTGGCTTAATAAAATTGAAATTTCCGGCGATAAAGACTGAAAATCTTAGTAAGAATTTTGGTTCAAATATTGCTCTTGTCCCTGGTGTTCCGTATTTTTACAAAAAACTTACCGGCTGGGAATTCATGAAATTCATTGCTAAAGTATATCGGATAAACCCTGACAATATGAATATAAATAACGCAATAGATGAACAGTTAAAAATATTGAGATATTGTCAAATGTTGTGTATCAGAGAAAGTCAAGCGGCCTCCTTTAATA
>CAZPHG010000117.1:0-3489 GCA_964586585.1 uncultured bacterium
AGCACTCAGTCGCTCACTTCATCTGGCTTATGCCAGCGTTCGCTCCTTCCCCCTCTACCCTATCCCCTTTACCCTTTCTTTAATGGTAGCGGAGGAGGGATTTGAACCCCCGGCACGAGGATTATGATTCCTCTGCTCTGACCAACTGAGCTACTCCGCCACTGAGGGTTGTAAACAAATAAGGTTTACCATTTTTCCCAATGTACCATAGTTTCCATATCTATGCGATTTTTTTCTTTAATTTCTAACGGGTTTTTCGGATAGCCCAATGTTAATAATTCTACTATTTTAATTTCTTCGGGAATTTCCAATATCTCACGAACCTTATCAGAAAAAAATGCGCCAATCCAGCAAGTGCCAAGTCCAAGTTCAACCGCTTGTAAAGTCATATGATCAATAGCAATAGCAACATCTATTGGATAGCACATCTGACCGCAACTCATAATATATTCATCTGTTATTGCAAGACAGGCAATCACAACAGGCGCCTCACCAACAAATTTTTGTCCTTTAGATGCTTCTGCAAGTTTTCTACGAAGTTCCCTATCTTTTACTACTATAAAACGCCATTCCTGGCGGTTTGATGCGGAAGGCGCCAGTCTCGCTGCTTCTAAAATCTTATTTAATTTTTCTTCTTCAACCTCTTTTTCAATATACTCTCTGACGCTTCTTCTTAATTTTATAGATTTTGATACTTCCATCTTTCACATCCTTCTAACGATTTAATAATAAACATGCATCATGCACAACATTTATACCGTTATTTTCACAAAAACTTATTGCTTCTTTACTTTCAGCGCCGGGCTGCATCCAGATATTTTTTATCCCTTTCTCTAAACATTGTCTCACTATACTTTCAGTAACCGTAGGCGTCGTAACTAAACTAACGACATCAACTATTACAGGTATTTCATTAACCGATACCCAACACTTCATGCCTTCAACTTCACCGCCGCGCGGATTAACGGGATATACTTCTTTTTCCCGCTCCAAAAGGTCAAGTAGTATTTTATATGCGTATTTAGATTTGCTTCTAAATGAACCTGCAACGGCAAAACTGCTGCTTTGAAGCATTTTTCTTATTTTATTTTCCATTTAAAGATAACCGGTTATTTTTCCTATTATGGTTTCCTTCGGCAATGCTCCTGTTATTTTTTCAATTATTTCGCCATTTTTAAATAATACCATTGTAGGTATGCTCATTATTTGATATTGGCTTGCCGTATTCCTTGCGTCATCTACATTAAGTTTACAAACTTTCAATTTGCCTTTATACTCTTCAGAAATTTCATCTATCACCGGCGCCAACATTTTACACGGCATACACCATGAAGCCCAAAAATCCACTAACACAGGAACATCCGACTGTAAGACCTCTTTATCAAAATTTAAATCATTTGCTTCTATACTCATTTTTTACTCCTTTTTTACTACTTTTTTTATTATATCAATTAATCCCAAAATTTTCAAATTTTTTACTTTTTCATATCTGCTAAATAAATTTCTTGTTCCTCTGAAAATGTGAGTTGTGCTGCTATGTTTCTTGTCTCATATTTTTTAAATCTTAATTTATATCTTTCCGCTATTTTACCTTTATTTAACCTATCTAATATCATTTTGTGGTATTTTTTGTCAATTTCAGCAGAGATATATTGTCTTTTTAACATTTTACATACTTCTATTTCTGAACCACTACCACCAAAATGAATTAAAATAACATCACCCTTCAAAGTGCAACTTTTTATTAGCATTTCAGAAAGTTTTTGAGGTATTTGACAGGAATGAAATGTCTTTTCTTTGCTCACATTTTTTACTAAATCAAAATAGTACTCAAAACTTGTCTTCGTTCTTCTTGGAAAATAAATTTTTGGAGTTGCTTCAGTGTCTCCATACAAAAAGTGATGAAATATTTTTAAATTACTCCCCACCGAAAGCATATTTGACTCGCTGGTATCATATTCGTTTAAAATACTTCTCTTATATTCCTTATCTACAATATTTTTTGAAGAGATTGGCTCAAATTTATGAAAAGATTTTTCAATACCTTTTACAAATTTGTGATAGCCATTACCCTGATGAGTAATAAAATAATTATTTTTGATTAGAATATCAGGAAACTTATTAAGGCTATCAAGTTTTGTAGCATCAAAAGGATTTCCAAAATTATGTTTCTTGCTTATTTTTTTAACCAATTCATTGTGAAAAACAAAATTATTTCTTTTCACACAAAATTTAAATATTTCTGTTATAACTTTTTGTTTTTTACTTTTCATATTTCAGTTGTTCCACTATATTCAAAAAATTTTCTATTAGTTTTAATCCGCATAAGGTTAAAATCGATTCGGGATGAAACTGAACACCGTAAAATGGGTATTTACTGTGTTTTATAGCCATTATCTCTTTTTTCTCCGAAGTTGCTGTTATTTTTAAAACAGGCGGCAATGTTTTTTCATCTACAATAAGAGAATGGTATCTGGTTGCTTCAAACGGGTTATCTAATCGATTAAATATGTCTTTCCCGTTATGATGGATTAGTGAAGTTTTACCGTGAAGTATTCTATCTGCGCGTAAAACTTTGCCACCAAAAGCTACTGCAAGCGCCTGATGACCAAGACATACTCCAAGTAATGGAATATCAGTCGGAAGTTTTTTTATCAGTGATATGCTTATGCCTGCATCTTCGGGTCTGCCGGGGCCGGGGGAAATAACCACCCCATCGGGCGATTCATTTAAAATATCGGCTACTGATTTTTCATCATTTCTATATACTGTAACGCACACATTTTTGTTTCTACTCATATAATCACAAAGATTATATACAAACGAATCGTAATTATCTATTACTGTAATTTTTAATTGTTTATTTGACTTCATTTGAAAATTTAATTAATTCTTTTAACTTCTCAGCTGCTTTACCTGAATCAATTGATTCTCTCGCTATTCGAACCCCATTCTTTAAATCCGACGCCATATCTAAAATTTTAAACGCAGCGGCACAATTTGCAATAACCACATCTCTGTATGCCCCGCCCTCACCAGCCAAAACTTTTTGTAATATCCGAGCATTCTCTTCTTTATCCCCGCCCTTTATTTTTTCTATTGAATACACAGTCAACCCGAAATCCGCCGGATAAATTTCATAATTATGGACAATGTTATTTTTAAGTTCCGATACTTTTGTTTTACCAGAAAGTGTTATCTCATCTAATCCGCCTTCTCCGTGAACTACCATAGCTCTTTTTATGCCGAGATTGCCAAGCACATTAGCAAGAATTTCCGTTAATGAAGCATCAAATACGCCAAGTAATTGATGCGTTGCAGACGCGGGATTTGTAAGAGGTCCGAGTATATTAAATATAGACCTTATTCCTATTTCCCGTCTTGCGACGGCGGCATATTTCATTGCCTTGTGAAAAAGAGGAGCAAATAAAAAGCCTATCCCTATTTTTTCAATACTTTCTTTAACAAGAAGAGGTTCTAATTCTATAT
>CAZPHG010000118.1:0-3466 GCA_964586585.1 uncultured bacterium
TTGGCGGGTTTTAGCTATGGAATTTTATGGGACTTTACCTATGGAATTTTATTTGACTTTGAGGCTGCTTTTTACTTCTTTAACCACTAAATATTTAGCAGAGGTTATTATACTAAAAGGGGACATTTTTACTTTGCCCAAAGTGGACATTTTCATTTTGCTCCTACATTTTTTGACAAATAAATTAAAATACACTAGTATAAATGAACACAAAAGAATTCGAAGGAGGTATAAATAAATGTCTAAAACAATAACATTGCGATTATTAGAAAAAAAGTACGAAAAAATTTCAACTGTTGCTAAAAGTGACCATCGTCCCATTTCTAATTTTATCACTACTATGGTCATGGAAAAAATTAAAAAAATCATATTATGTTGACTCTATTAAAATAGCTCAGATAAAATCAGATAAAGATTTATTAAAAAGATTAAAAGAGGGACATTTATGATGCAAAGAAAAAGAAATGAAAAATTAAGAATGAATAAAAAAATTATAGTGCAGAAATACGGCGGCACATCAGTAAAAAATGTCGAAAGAATAAAAAATGTTGCCGCAAGAATTGTCAATACAATGAAATCCGGAAGCGATGTCGTGGTAGTTGTCTCGGCGCCTGGAAATACCACAAATCGGCTTATGGATATGGCTCATTCTATATCAGAGAATCCGACCGGCAGAGAACTTGATATTTTACTTTCTACCGGTGAACAGCAGGGGATATCTCTATTAGCAATGGCTATTTGCGAGATGGGTCATAAGGCAATTTCATTTACCGGCGCTCAGGTTGGAATACTTACAGATTCACTGTATTCAATGGCAAGAATAAAAAGAATAGATACCGCTACAATTTTAAAAGCGCTGAGCGATGGCAATATTGTTATAGTTGCAGGATTTCAGGGAATCTCTGAAGAAGAAAATATAACTACATTAGGAAGAGGTGGCAGCGATTTAAGTGCTGTTGCTCTTGCAGCAGTGCTTGATGCGGAAGTTTGTGAAATTTATACTGATGTGGACGGTGTCTATACTACTGATCCATCAATTGTGCCTGAAGCGCATAAAATTGATGATATAAGTTATGATGAAATGCTTGAACTTGCTTCAAGCGGCGCGAAAATTATGCAGTCAAGGGCAATGGAAGTAGCAAAAAAATATAATGTCAAACTTAATATAAAATCAAGTTTAAGTAAAGATTATAAGGAAGGCGGGACAATGGTGGTAAAAGAAACAAAGGATTTAGAAGAGGTTGTGATAAGGGGAGTAAGTTTAGATGAAGACCAGGTAAAGGTGTCAATAGTCGGAGTGCGTGACAGACCCGGTATTGCAGCTGATATTTTCGGCGCTCTTGCAAATGAAAATATCAATGTGGATATGATTATTCAGTCATCGGCGTATGAAAGAGGTATAAACGATATCTCTTTTACAGTAAGTAAGCAGCAAATTAAAAAAGTAAAAGATATCTTAAATAAATTACAGGCGAAAGAAATTATCGTTGATGAAGAAGTGGTTAAAGTATCTATTGTAGGAGTGGGAATGAAGAGTCACGCGGGTGTGGCGGCTAAAATGTTTGAAATTCTTGCGAAAAAAAGTATAAATATAGGAATGATATCTACATCGGAAATTAAAATATCATGCGTGATTTCTTCTAAGGTGGGTAAGGAGGCGGTGAAGGTATTGCATAATGAATTTTGCAAATGAGGAAAAACATATTTAATACAATTTAAACAATATTGTTTCTTTTTCTTTCAATGGTGATTACATGAATGCTTTGTTTTATAGGTTTAAACTGGTATAGAAAATAAGACATTAAAATAGAGAAGCAGCGCGGCTTATTGTTCCTGAAATAGAAATTGGTTTTGAAAAAAAACCGGTTATAATAGAAGTTGAAAAACCAGTTGGAAAAACAATAGATATTATCGATGATACGTCACCGGAAATAAAGAAAAAAGTAGAAGAACCCGAAAAATCATTTTCAGGAGCGCTTGAAGACACCGGAAAAACCATAATATTTGATTAAAATTTCGTTTTGGTTATATAAAAAAAATTGACAATACTCAAAACTACAATAAGGAGATACGATTATGATGAACGGAGCAAAGATAATTTTAGAGAGTTTAAAGAAAGAAGGAGTAGAGATAATATTTGGTATAGGCGGCGGATCTGTAATACCTATTTTTGATGAACTTTATTCTGATAAGAAAATAAAATTTATTCTAACAAGACATGAGCAGGCAGCAGCTCATATGGCTGACGGTTATGCAAGAGCCACCGGAAAAGTCGGTGTGTGTCTTGCAACTTCTGGACCGGGAGCAACTAATCTTGTCACAGGACTTGCAACTGCTCATATGGATTCAATTCCAATGGTTGCAATCACAGGACAAGTTGCTACTTTTCTTATCGGAAACGATGCTTTTCAGGAAGCCGATACCACAGGAATAACAAGACCTGTAACAAAACATAATTATATGGTTACCGATGTGAAAAATCTTGCTGATACAATAAAAGAAGCTTTTTATCTGGCAATATCCGGCAGACCAGGTCCTATTTTAATAGATATTCCTGTAGATGTTCAGAAGGATAAATGTGTGTTTAATTATTCTGAAAAAGCAAATATAAGAGGTTATAAACCTAAAATAAAAGGACATACTAAACAAATTAAATCAGCATCAGCTGCAATTAATAACTCTAAAAGACCTGTTATATATGCAGGTGGCGGTGTAATTTTGGCAGGCGCTTCAAAAGAAATAATAGATTTAGCTAATATTGGAAATATTCCTGTTACAACAACTTTAATGGGAGTAGGTTGCTTTCCTGCCGACTCAGAATTATCACTTGGAATGTTAGGTATGCACGGCACTTATTATGCAAACCATGCTATTCAGCAATCTGATTTAATTGTTGCGGTAGGCGCAAGATTTGACGATAGGGTTACAGGCAGATTAGACAATTTTGCTAAGGGCGCTAAGATAATCCAAATTGATATAGACCCCACTTCAATATCTAAAAATATACAGGTGAATATACCTGTTGTAGGAGATTGTAAAAATATATTAAGTTCGCTTGTGAAATTAGTAGCAAAGAAAAAACATATTCAGTGGAACAATAAAATAAGCCAATGGAAGAAAAAATATCCGCTAACTTATAAAAAAGATAAGAACCTGCGTCCGCAATATGTAATTGAAAAAATATGGGAAGAAACTAAGGGCGAGGCGATAATTACAACAGAAGTTGGTCAAAACCAGATGTGGGCAGAGCAGTTTTATAAATATAATTATCCGAGAACATTTTTAACTTCAGGCGGACTTGGCACAATGGGATATGGATTTCCGGCGGCTATAGGAGCAAAATTTGCCAGACCGGATAAAACTGTAATAGATATAGCCGGAGATGGCAGTTTTCAGATGAATATACAAGAACTGGCAACTTGTATTGTAAATAAAATAAATGTAATTGTTGTCGTGCTTAATAATA
>CAZPHG010000119.1:0-3452 GCA_964586585.1 uncultured bacterium
GACAGGTCGTTTACATCTGATATTTTCAGAATTTCTGTTAGCGGACCTATTTCAAAAAAGACAGAGATAAAACTTCGCTACATAAACCGTTTAAGAGAATTTTCGTCAACAGAAATGTATGATAAGAATAAAGGCCGTAAAGACACTACACAAACAATCGGAGTTGAATTTGAACACAGAATAAGGTCGGGTCTTTTTTTTAATGCAGGATTTAATTATGTAGAAAGAAAAATCAATAAAATCGGCGCCGCCGGAAGAACCGGCATTAGATTTAAAAAGCATATCATTAAAGCGGCGATTTCACATCGTATTTAATGGGGTGCAAAAAAGGAAAGGAATAAATAATGAAAGTAGCAATTGTAGGAACAGGTTATGTGGGATTAGTGTCTGGTGCGTGTTTCGCCCAATTAGGGCATGAGGTGTTGTGTATTGATAATAACGAAGAAAAAATAAAAATATTAAAAAACGGCGGCATTCCGATATATGAGCCGGGCTTAAATGAACTTGTTTCGGAAAATGTCCGAAAGGGACGGCTCTCTTTTTCTACAAATTTAAAAGAAGGCATCAGTAAATGTGAAATTATTTTTGTTGCGGTAAACACTCCTCCGCTTCCTGATGGTTCGGCTGATTTATGTTATGTTGAAGCGGTATCGCGCGAGATTGCCGAGAATCTTACTGATTATTGCATTATTGTTTCAAAAAGTACTGTGCCGGTTGAAACAGGCATTTGGATAAAAAAGACAGTAGAAAAATATTCATCTAAAGAGGTTGAATATGATATTGCATCTAATCCTGAATTTTTAAGAGAGGGAAAAGCAATTGATGATTTTATGAATCCCGACAGGGTTGTAATAGGAGTGGAGAGTAAAAAAGCGGCAGAAAAGATGCTTGAACTCTACGAACCGTTAAAAGATAAGACAGAAATTATTGTAACAAGCATCGAAAGCGCCGAACTTATAAAACACGCTTCCAATTCTTTTTTAGCGATAAAAATCTCATATATAAATGCTGTGGCAAATATCTGTGAAAGAACAAATGCAGATATTGTTGAGGTCGCAAGGGGAATGGGATTAGATGAAAGGATTGGGCGGCATTTTCTTGACGCCGGCGCCGGGTTTGGAGGGAGTTGTTTTCCGAAAGACCTTTCTGCCTTTATCAGAATATCTGAAAAACTTGGCTATGATTTTTCACTGTTAAAAGAAGTGCAGAAAATTAACGATAATCAGTTCAATAATATGGTTGAAAAAGTAAGAAAAGCGTTATGGAACATAAAAGGAAAAACGGTAGGCGTGCTTGGACTTGCCTTTAAGCCGGATACAGATGATATGAGAAATGCACCGTCGGTTGAAATAATAAACCGGCTCCTTAAAGAAGGAGCATCGGTTAAAGCGTATGACCCTGTGGCACTTGATAACGCTAAAAAATTACTTCCCGATACAGTTAAGTATTGCAGTGACGCTTATGAAACCGCAATAGAAAGCGATGTGCTTTTAATTCTTACCGACTGGACGGAATTTAAAACAATGGATATGGAAAGAATAAAAAATAAACTAACTTCGCCGCCTACCGTAGTTGACGGAAGAAATATTTTTGAACCGGAGGAAATGAAAAAAATGGGTATAAATTACCAGGGAGTAGGGCGATGAGTGCGTTACGAATAGTAGTTACAGGAGCAGCAGGTTTTTTAGGTTCGCATTTGGTGGATAGATTGCTTGCAGAGGGCAATGAGATCATAGGTATTGATAATCTTATAACAGGAAATATTGATAATATAGCCCACCTATCAGGTAATAAAAATTTCAAGTTTATAGAGCATGATGTGACAAATTATATATTTTTGCCGGGTAAAATTGATTGGGTGCTTCATTTTGCCTGTCCTGCTTCGCCTATTGATTATCTACAATTACCGATAGAAACATTAAAAGTAGGCTCTCTCGGCACTCATAAGACACTTGGTCTTGCAAAAGAAAAAGGAGCCGGCTATCTGATTGCTTCTTCTTCCGAGGTCTATGGTGACCCGAAAGAGCATCCGCAGAAAGAGACATACTGGGGACATGTAAATACCGTAGGTCCACGGGGAGTATATGATGAGGCGAAGAGATTTTCAGAAGCAATAACTGTTGCTTACCATAGCGCTCATAAAATTAATACGCGGATTGTCAGAATTTTTAATACTTATGGTCCGAGGATGCGTGCTGGTGACGGAAGAGTTGTGCCTGCGTTTATCGCGCAAGCGTTGGAAGATAGCCCGCTTACTGTATTTGGAGACGGTTCGCAGACGAGAAGTTTCTGCTATGTAGAAGATACTGTTAATGGAATATATAAACTGATGCTCTCTGACTATAATATGCCTGTAAATATCGGAAACCCCGCCGAAATGACTATAAATGAATTTGCTCAAAAAATACTTGGCATTACAGGTTCAAAAAGTAAAATAATAAATAGGTTGCTGCCGAAAGATGATCCGCAAGTCCGACAGCCCGACATAACACTCGCAAAAGAAAAACTTGCATGGCAGCCGAAAGTTTCGCTTGAAGAAGGACTAAAAAAAACTATTGAATATTTTAAGAAATAAAATGAGGTTGACTATGCGTGGATTCCGTTTGGTGATTTTTTCCCAAATACTCACAGAATTTTGCTTACTTTTTCTAATAGGAGAGAAGAGGAAAGGCAGATTATGGGGAGTATAATAGGCGGGAAAAACTAGACCACTTTTAAACTGTAAATAAGATATAAAAAAAGGTATAATTTTTACAGTTTGAAAGGAGCAAAAATGAAAAAGACATTTGATTCAAAATTTAAAGCTAGGGTAGCGCTGGATGCGTTAAAAGGAGAAAAGACTATAGCGCAGTTGAGTTCGGAATATGAAGTACACGCGTCTCAAGTAAGCAAATGGAAACAAATCCTGCAAAAAGGAGTATCAAAAGTATTTAGTGGAAAGACCGGCTCTCAAGGAAATCAGAATCTGGATTTAATTGATAAGCTATATCGTAATGTTGGGCAGCTAAAAGTTGAGAATGATTGGCTTAAAAAAAAATTAGATCTTTGAGTTTGCTGGAGGAAAAGATGCATATTGATAAGAAAGACAAAAAATTTAGCATAAGGAAACAATGCGAGTTTTTAGGAATCAATCGTTCAAGTTTATACTATGAGCCGGTAGGTATATCTGAACGAGACAAGGAGCTTATGAGCGCACTGGATAAGCAGCATAAAAAGACACCGTTCTATGGTGTCTTGAAGACGACAAAAGCACTGAAGAATTTAGGCTATAAAGTGGGGAAGGATCATGTGAAGACGCTATTAGGCAAAATGGTGTTCCTTTCCAGATTGAATATTCTTTATAATTTTATCTAT
This sequence comes from uncultured bacterium, assembly GCA_964586585.1. Classification (GTDB taxonomy): domain Bacteria; phylum CG03; class SLGR01; order SLGR01; family CAZPHG01; genus CAZPHG01. Next base: position 3,355 of record CAZPHG010000119.1, read on the forward strand.
TGTCTTCCAATCTCGCCCTGTTGCTCTTGCTATCTCACTTTTATTCTTTCCCATCTTCCATAGCGTTTTTATCGTTATATACATTTCTACTCCTAACA
>CAZPHG010000120.1:0-3444 GCA_964586585.1 uncultured bacterium
GGCGGTGCCGCTGTTACAAAAAAGTATGCTAAAAGTATCGGCGCAGGTTACGCAAAGAATGCTGTTGATGCTGTTAAGGTTGCTTCATCAAGGGATAATTCTTAAAGTAAATTTGCATAATCGTTTAAAATGTATTATATTATAGGTAGTTATGATGAAACAAATAAATAAAATCTGGTTGAATAGCAGTCAATTGCTCCATAAATGGAGCGACTACAACTCACTCACTCACTCACTCACTCACTTAAATACACCCCTAAAAACTTTCAATTTTTTAATTCCCGGTAGGTGGCAGATATGATCGCTATGAAAAAGAAAATAGGTCTTGGGGTAATTATTATCTTTTGTATTTTCGCGCTCTCAACATTATTATTAGCAGAAATATCCGGCAGGGACTTTACATTAATAAACTATCTTTTATCTGTAAGCGGAGGAGACAAATTATCCACTGCTTCTAAAAGTCAGATTGTATCAGTAGGGCAAACTGTTGCGGCAAAAAGCGAAAGTTCAAAATACACAGTTAGATTTGGCTATATCCCCCAAATTATAGTAATCTACAAAAGACAGGAAGAGAACCTTGATAAAGCATATGTTTATCCTAATCCATACAAACCCTTATCGGGCGGCAGATTTGACGCTGAATATCTAACTTTTAGCAAACTTACCCGGACAGCAAAGATTGAAATATTTAATATAGCAGGTGAAAGGGTAGCGGAAATCAATAAGGACTCCGATGAAAATTACTATGAATGGGATGCCAGAAATAACCATGGACGGAAGTTAGGCAGCGGAGTATATATTTTCTATATTTCCAATGAGCAGGGACATAAGAAAGTAGGGAAATTTTCTATTATACGATAAAAGATTAAATAAAAATGCAAAATGACAAATTAAAATGTAAAAAAAGACAAAATAAAAAAAAGGCAACCATTCTGTTACTGCTTACTGCTTACTGCTTACTGCTTACTGCCTGTCTTTATGCCGGTTTATTTACTGAAAAAAATATAGGCACTACCGGTGCCCAGATGTTGAAATTATCGCGTGGGGTTCGTGCGATGGGTATGGGCGATGCATATGGGGGGATAAGCGATGATATAAGTGCAATGTATTATAATCCTGCCGGGCTTAACCTTATAGAGAACTATCAGTTATCGGCAATGCATGCTATATGGTTTCAGAACATATTTTACAATTCTCTTTCACTGGTACTGCCAACTGAAATAGGCGTAATAGGTATAAGTATGAATTATTTAGGAATGGATGACATAGACAAATTTTATGCTACAGGAGAAAGTGCAGGTGGAACTTACTCCCCTTATGATATGCTGTTATATATAGCGTATGCCAATCGCCTGAAAGGTCACAAATTAGGAGTAAATATAAAAATACTTCAGTCAGTAATAGCAGATGAAAGTGCCATAACAGTTGCCGCGGATTTGGGATGGTTAAAAAATTTAAACAAGTTGAGGATAGGTTTGAGTGTTCAAAATATAGGTCCTGGGATAAAATTTATAAAAGAGCCGTCTCCGCTACCGCTGAATATAAAAATAGGTGCATCGTATAGTGACTTTTTAGTGAAGGGTCTTTTAGTTGCTTCAGATATAAACTTCCCTATTGATAATACCCCATCTTTCCATATTGGAAGTGAATATACCCGCAATATAAAAAAAATAAGTCTAAGCGCCCGTGCAGGATTTAAGACAACCAACATAAAAGCATTAAACTTATTATCCGGCTTATCTTTAGGTGGGGGGATAACATATTCGGGATTAGGCATAGATTATGCGTGGGCGCCTTATGGTAAGTTAGGAGATACCCACAGATTTTCAATTACTTATAACTTCCCTGTCCGGACGCGGCGAACGAAAGAAGAAGAATTTATATATGAAACCAAGAAACAAAAAGAATCAGAGGCGCTCCAAGAGCAAAAAATGGAAGAAGCCGACCGCAGAAAGAGAGAGCAAATAAAAATATACAGTAATGAAGCGTCTGCCCTGCAGGAGGCGGGACAACATATTGAAGCGATTGAAATATGGATGAAAGTTCTTGAATTGGATCCTGATAATGTAGAGGCGGAAAGAGGGCTTAAAATAGATTTAGCTTCTGATGTATTTTTTGCTATAGGTAAAGACACATTAAAACCTGAGAGCAAGGAAGTGATGGAAAATATAGCAAAGATGCTAATTGCTTTCCCGAAAAATAATGTCGCAATAGAAGGGCACACCGACAGCGTGGGAAGCGAAAATTTTAATCAAAAAATTTCTGAAAAAAGAGCGAATTCAGTATTTAAAATTCTTACTGATGATTATGGTATAGACCGTGCAAGATTTACGGTTAAGGGATTCGGAGAATTAAGACCGGTTGCAAACAATGAGACCGAAGCAGGCAGGTCAAAAAACAGGCGTGTAGAAATAATAATTTTAAGAACAAGATAAAAATAAAGGAGAAAAGGTATGTTAAAGAAAAAGATAGTTGTCTCATTTATGAGGCTTTGTGTGTTAGGAATAATAGGGCTCATAGCAGCAGGAACATTAACTTTACAGGCAGCGGTACCTGAAAAAATAAGTTATCAGGGGCAGATGTTTGGGGCAGGAGGTGAGCCCGTCACGGGAAATGTATCTGCAACCATAACTATTTATAATTCAGCAGGTGATTCTCTAAAAAGTCAGACCGTAAATATGACATTAAGTGAAAGAGGGCTATTTAATGAGAAAATAGATGTCAGTGGAATAGATTTCTCGCAGGAACTCTATCTGGGTATTCAGGTAGCAGGTGATGAGGAAATGAAGCCAAGGATTAAACTCCTGCCGTCGGCTTCATCTTTGTATGCGGTATTAGCAGGAAGCGTTTCCTGGGCAGGTATACAGAATATGCCTTTGGGGTTTGCCGATGGCATTGACAATGCCGCCGCAGTCACGGCGAGTTCCATAGGTGGATATCATATAATTGACTCAACAATTACAGCGGTTGATTTGGCAGCGGATTCAGTTGGTTCATCAGAGATAGCGACAGGTTCGGTAGGGTCGGATGAGATTGCAGCGTATGCTGTTATACCAGGGAAGATAGCCGCAGGAATATTTAATCTTGATACAAGTACCTGGACATTTTACAGGGTGGATGCCGGTTCAATTACAGGCACATTTTATGGTGACGGTTCAAATCTAACAGGGGTAACAGCTGCAAATGTCGACACATTAGATGGATTAGACAGCACAGACTTTCAACTTCAATTAACAACAATCAGCTGGGTAGCGTTTGACAGCAACCGTCTTGGCGGGATTTTAGCAGCAGAGTATGCTACGGATTTAGAAGTAACAGCATTAACTGCACCGTTGTTAACTCAGGCAGAGGCGGATGTATTATATCAAGCAGAATTAGGAACAACAACTTGGGTAGCGTTTGACAGCAACCGTCTTGGCGGGATTTTAGCAGCAGAGTATGCTA
>CAZPHG010000121.1:0-1813 GCA_964586585.1 uncultured bacterium
ACATTTGTAACATAAACTTCATCGTGAAGTCTTTCTCTAATTTCCTCAGGAGATGCCGTTTCAAAGAATAGCTCCAAAGCCTCGCATAAATTCCCTCTTGCTTCGTTAATGGTATCCCCCTGGCTTGCAACATCCACTTCTGGGCATAAGGATATATATCCATTGCCTTCTCGTTTGATAATTGCTGTTAATTGTCTATTCACAATTCACCTCCTATCAATTTTCTTCTCATTTAACCAGGGCATCATCTTTCTAAGTTCTTTTCCGACTTTTTCTATTTGATGCTCTTCCATCTTTTCTCTTTTTTTATTAAATAGTGGTTTTCCTTTTTCATTCTCTTCAATCCATTCATCGGCAAATTTTCCTGATTGTATCTCTTCAAGAATTTTTTGCATTTCTTTTTTAGTATCATCTGTTATAATTCTTTCGCCACGGGTATATTCTCCATATTCAGCAGTATTAGATATAGAGTAATTCATAAAAGAAATTCCTTTTGTATGAACAAGGTCAATAATCAATTTCATTTCATGCAAGCATTCAAAATAAGCTATTTCCGGCTGATAACCGGCTTCTACTAAAGTTTCAAATCCTTTCTTAATTAATTCTACTACGCCGCCGCACAGCACTGCTTGTTCTCCAAAAAGGTCTGTTTCTGTTTCTTCGGTAAAAGTTGTTTCTATTACGCCTGCTCTTGTTCCGCCTATTGCTTTTGCGTAAGATAACGCTAATTCTTTTGCTTTTTTAGAAAAATCCTGTTCTATGGCAATAAGCATCGGCGTGCCGATACCTGTCTTAAAAACTTCTCGCACAATATGTCCGGGACTCTTCGGGGCAATCATAACCACATCAAAAGTTTTCGGCGGAGTAATTCGCTTGTAACGAATATTAAATCCATGAGAAAATCCGAGAACTAATCCTTCTTTATTTTCAATAAAAGGTTTTATTTCATCAAATATGTAAGTTTGTATTTCATCAGGAGCAAGTATATGCACCCATATCACCCCATCTTCTTTGACCGCTTCAACAGCGGATTTCGGTTGAAAACCATCCTTAATTGCCTGCTCCCAATTAGGTGATCCGGGTATATCTGCCACTATAACCTTAATACCGGAATCTCTCAAATTTAAAGCATGCGCATGTCCTTGCGAGCCGTATCCAATAATAACTACTTTTTTTCCTTCAAGCAGACCTAAATCTGCATCATTGTCATAATAAATTTTTGCTTTCATTATATATTTTTCTCCTCTTTTTTTGACAGTTTATATTCTATGCTGTCTACAAATGTCTCCCATGCCGCCTCTATTATATTATGAGATACTCCAATAGTACCCCATCTTCTTTTTTTATCTTTAAATTCCGCAAGCACTCTTACTTTTGCCGCTGTTCCGCCTGTTGCATCAATAACCCGCACCTTAAAATCTGCTAATTGTACTTCTTTCAGCTCAGGATAAAATTTTTCCAGCGCTTTTCTTAGAGCGTTATCAAGCGCATTAATAGGACCATCGCCCTCTGCGGCAGTATGCTCTTCAATATCGTTAACAATAACTTTTATCGTTGCTTCCGAATGAAGATTACCTGAAGAGTCGCTCGTAACAATAATTCTAAACCCTTCAAAATCAAAAAATTTTCTGTATTGTCCAGTCTCTTTTCTTATAAGCATTTCAAATGAAGCTTCCGCGCTTTCATACTGATAGCCGGCTTCTTCTAATTCTTTTATTTTTTTAAGAAGATTTTTTATTTTATTGTCGTCTTTGTTAAAATCAATATTAAATTCTTTTAATTTGAAATCTATATTACTTGCGCCTGCAAGTTC
>CAZPHG010000121.1:1823-3400 GCA_964586585.1 uncultured bacterium
GAATTCGTCTTTTATTTCCCACTTCTTCCGGTTTTATGTGTTCATAAGTTTTTGTATCTTTCTTTATTGCGCTTACATGTATTCCGCCTTTATGAGCAAAAGCCGAAGCGCCGACAAATGGTCTGTGGGTGTTAGGAATTTTGTTGGATATTTCATCAATATATCTTGAAACTTCAGTTAATTTTACTATATTGTTTTTTGGAAGACAATCGTAGCCCATTTTAAGTTGCAGATTAACTAAAACCGAAGAAAGAGTTGCATTGCCGCATCTTTCACCATATCCATTTAATGTTCCGTGAACCATATCGCAACCGGCAGTTACCGCTATCAGCGTGTTGGCTACCGCAACATCAGAATCATTGTGAGCATGAATACCGAGCGGGATAGTTATTTCTTTTTTAACTTGTTTAATGATATTCTCAAGTTCATGGGGAAGGCATCCGCCGTTTGTCTCACACAGTGAGAGATTATCGGCGCCGCCTTTTACAGCTGCGTGAAGACATTTTATTGCATAATCAGGATTAGCCTTAAATCCATCAAAAAAATGTTCAGCGTCAAAGATTACTTCAATACCTTTTTCTTTCAGATAATTAACGGATTCTTCTATCATTTTAAGGTTTTCTCTATTTGTTGTTCCGAGCGCTTTTTCGACATGAAGATCCCATGTTTTGCCGAAAATGCAGCATGCCGCAGGTTTTATTTCAACAATTTTATTAAGAATTTTATCTTTTAGAGGATTTATATTTTTTCGCCTCGTAGATGTGAAAGCCGTTATTATTGAGTTTTTCAATTCAATTGTTTTAACTTTTTCAAAATATTTTATATCTTTAGGATTGGAGCCAGGCCAGCCGCCTTCAATATAATCTATACCCAACCAGTCTAATTGTTTTGTTATTTTTAATTTATCATCAACGGAAAAAGATATTCCTTCTGACTGAGCGCCATCTCTAAGCGTAGTATCAAGTATCAATATTTTAGATTTTTTATTATTCAAAGTAAAACTCCTTTTTATATTTTTCCTCATGGTTTTCTTGTGACAAAGCGTCCTCTGCCGATTTTACCTATAATTTCGCAGGATTTGTATTTGTAAATATAAGAAAAACAAATTTATTTGCTGAAATTTTTCTTTTTCTACAAACATTATACATTAATGAAAATAATAATTCCACTCCGGGCAATTCGCAAGGAATTTTTGTAAAAATACCATTCCGCATATCTTTTTGTTTTTTAGTAAACGAGCAGAGATCGGTTGATATTATAGGCACTTCTCCGTTAGCATCGCCTTTTTTCTGTTCAGCAAAATCTATGATTGTTGTAATTCTGCCGGCAGTCGCACCAGCAGTAAATATCTTATTCTGAAAGTATTATTTTTCCGTCTTTAATAATTAAATACATATTTTTTATTTTATAAAAAATAACTAAGGAAAGTCAAGTTTTTGAAGGGAACGGCAGCGATTCCGCAATTACCCCAAAGTTTATGAATAAAAGTAATTGTATAGCAAAATCGCTAATAAATACTTTCTCAATATGAGCAGTTTTTTGTTATTTTGTCTGTTTCAGTGCATAATTTGAACATT
>CAZPHG010000122.1:0-3366 GCA_964586585.1 uncultured bacterium
GATAAAATAACATATTTTGATCATGTTATTGGAAGAAATAGAGATGTTTATGTGCGTGAAAATAATCTTGGTATCTTTAGGAATCAAGAACATAGAAAAATAGCAGATCATACTCCTGCAGAGAATGAGTGGGAGACGATAGGAATAGGGCAGCCGTGGCAAAGGTGTATCGGTTGTGGTGTTGGAATATGTAGAGACCCTGAAAAATTTAATGGAAAATATTTTAATCAATGTGATGGGGTTTGTATTGGAGATGTCCGAGATTTTAGAGTCTTCACAAATCCGACTAGAGATTTTAAAACTTTTAATCCTCTTCTTTTGAATGAAGAAGAGCGTGAATATATAGAAAGATATGAGCAAGATTCTGATAATGTTGTTTTGCCACTTTTTGCTGACTGGTCAATAGATACAAATAGAACAACAATTGAAGCTGTCGCTGAATATTTAGGATATAGGAGCGAATTAAGAGCTTTAAAATTAAGAATGCAAGCTTTAATAGCTGCCGATAAAGATGATGACGAAAATGTAGTAGCTGATTTAAAACAACGTGAGAAAGTTATGTTAGGTCGTATTTTTGATAAAATAAGAGGTACCGGTGAGTTTGCAGAGGATAACAAAAATGGCATTATTGATAATTATCGTTTTAGAATAGCCGATGCAGATAGAAATTTTCTTTGGCCTGAAGTTGGCTTTTGGGACTGGCTTACTAGGGGAAAAAATTTTGTTACGATGGAAAATGAGATAGATTTAGATTGGAAAAAAAATCAATATCATAGTGCTTTTAGACAACCAGGCCCTTGTTTTTTAAGAATTTTGAAAGATTATAATGCCCAGATAAGAGTTATGTGTCATCATTGCGGTGATTATGATGGCGATAATGATGATAGCTCTGGTTGGAACACAACAAATGCTTCTGGTCATAGAGGTAGTGGGTTAGATGAAATTTATAAAGAAGATGATTGGAAACCTCGCACAAATAACATTTTTACCACTTCTTCTGCCCCTGAAATTAGATCTATAATTGGAGGAGATGTTTATGATGAATTAGATGATGTTATTGAAGATGCTCAAGCTGATATATTTATTGTTCATAGATTTGTATGGGGAATTTTTCAATGGTGGGGATTAGTTGATTGTCCTTCTCAAATTATTAAAGATATTTTTATTGGTACAAATGTTGATATAGATTGGGAAGGCCCTGGTTTGGAAGTTAGAAAAATTTATAATGCAATATTTAAGACAAAAACAGATATGATTCCGTTGGTTCTTTTTGATTGGTGTGATTTACAAGACTGTGAAGACTGTGAAAAAGATAGAATTAAAAAAAAAATCATTAATGCTAAAATAGAAGAACTAAGAGAAAAACCGACAAATGAAAAAATAGAAGAAGAAATTAGGGAATTGATAAAAAAATTAAAAAATTTAGATAATTATGATCTTTTATCTATTTATCATATTAGGTTTTATAAATATTATGAATATTATGAATATGTGGGAGGAATCAGAATGTTAAAATCAAGGTGGGTTCCTCATTTTAGGCATGGCCTTCAGAAATTTTTACCGCAAAGACAGGGTTTTAAATCTCTTTATACACATATTGATTATAGGGATGGGGAATTGCATTTCGAGTCTCCTGTTTTTTTCTTCGATAGAAACAGATTTTATATAACTTATGACACTAAATATGCACTTGAGTTAAAGAGAACCTCAATTTTATTTGATGAAGATGATGTTCCTAAAAGGATAGGAATAGGGCGAGCACATGAATCAGATATAAGCCAAAAATGGCATTTTGAGACAGATGGTTATAAAACTAATTTAGCAAAAGTTGATGAAGTTATTGTTCCAACTCCTTTTATAACAACAGGCACTCATAAGTTAAAAATTAAAATTGATGGTTCTGGAAGCGTTAATAGCAGTCCAGATGGTATTTCTTGTCCGGCAGATTGTTCAAATAATTTTACTCCTTGTGATTTAGTAATTATAACTGCTGAGCCTGCTGATGGTTGGGAATTTGATGGTTGGGATGGTTCTTGTACTGGCAGAGATAAAACTTGTAGTGTTAAAATGATTTATGATCGAGCCGTCCAGGCTATATTTAAGCAACCTCAACTTTAACATTTTTTTCTTCAGATAATGAATTTTGGAAGCGACAGCAAAATTTGGAGGCAATTATTAACAGTCATCGCTGCTGTTGGGTTTTTGATGATTATTATGGTTTCACCTGTTTTTGCAAGAGATCAATGCATTCAGCCGATTCCTTTTAGCCCTGAATTTAGAGCAGTTTCTGGAGCAAATTATTATTATTTTGAACTTTTTAAATATCCAAACCATGAAATACCAATAAAAGAAATAATAGAAAGAGATGATAGGATATGGTTAGGTGAATTTTATATTGAATTTAGGTCAGCGAGAAAAGAAGAGGAATGTCCTTATTTTCAGAGAGCACCTCATTTTCCGATATTAAAAAGTAATCTTATTTTTTCGCATAGAAAAGCTATTTTAAGAGATTTTACCTTAACATTAGATCGTAAATATACTTTAGGAATTACTCCTTGTTTAAGTGATGATATAGATATTTATGGCGTTTTTAAAGATTGCAATTTTAATGAAATAAAAAAAGTTACATTTAAGACTCCAGGGGCTCCGCCAACTAGATTAGAGATAACTTCAGAAACTGATGATGAACCTAATGATGGGTATATTATCCCAGTTAGCTTTTCATGGGATCATATGAGAGGTGTTAATTCTTTTAAAATTCAAATTTATTATAGAGGGGGTAAGCGAGGCGAATTTGTTACAGAATTAAGTAATATTACAATAGGATATCCTTATCTATTATTAGATAGAAATTACACAGTTAAAGTCTGGTCTTGTGTTGATAGAAATGGCCAAGTTTGTGCGGATAAATTTTGTGGACATGCTTATTGCCTTCCTGCTGAATTGGATTTTAGAACATTTATATTAAATATTCCCGATGTCGCTACTTTTACTGTTTCGCCAGAATATCCAGAATATGGATCAGGAAGAGTGAAGACAAGAGATTTTATTACTTTTGATTGGGGTTCTGTAGTTGGAGCAGCTTATTATCAAATAAAAATTATACATGGAGAAACTTTTATAGAAAGAATTGTTGATACAAATCAATTTATAATTCATCAAAGATACTTAGAAGATTTGGGATACTATACTTGGCAGGTAAGAGCTTGTATTGACCCTGATTGTAGAAAAGAAAGAGAAACTACTAGTGATTGGAGTTCAACTGCAAATTTTGAACTTCTTCCGCCAATTGAAATAGATGGTGATTGGTTTGGTTTAGTTGTTTGTGGTAGACTTATAGATAACCCACATACTGGATGGAATGAA
>CAZPHG010000123.1:0-3352 GCA_964586585.1 uncultured bacterium
TGGCTGAAAAATTAGGGCAGCATTTTCTTAATAATCCATATATTGCCCAGAAGATAGTTGACCTACTTAAATTAAAATCTTCTGAAAATGTTCTTGAAATAGGGTCCGGATATGGGTATCTCACATCTTTCATAAAGAGTAGCGGCGCAAATATTACTGGAATTGAAATAGATGGCATTCTTGCAGAATTTTTAAGAAAAGAATTTAAAGATATAAAAATTATAAATGCAGATTTTCTGAAAGTTGATTTAATTAAATTAAAACCTGATAAAATATGTGGAAATATTCCTTACCAGATTACCGGCAAGATTTTAGAAAAAATACTACTTTCAAAAATACAGTTTAAAAAAGTAGTTTTAATGCTACCTGAGGCGGTTGCAAAAAGGGTAATAGCAGTACCAGGCAGCTCAAATTATTCTTCACTTTCAGTTATTTGTTCGTTAAACTGTATAAGCAGAAAAGAATTTTTAGTTGGAAAAGAGAATTTTTCTCCGATTCCAAAGATAGATTCTGCCGTGGTTTCATTTATAAAAACAGGAGCTATCTATGATAAATATGAAAAAGAATTTTATCGTGTAGTTAAAGCGGCTTTCAGTGGAAGACGAAAAAAAATAAAAAACTCATTTGCTATGTCGCTGGGGATTCCTATGAAAAAAATAGAAGAAATTTTAGAAGCAGCGGATATTTCAGTTCAGTGCCGTGCTCAATCTATTAGTGTAGAAAAATATAAAAAATTAACGGCTGAATTTGTAAAACAAGGAATTTTATAATATAATAAAAATCAAAGAAAAAAGAAAGTGAAAAAGAAAATGAGTAAAATTGATATTAAATTCGGAACATCCGGCTGGCGGGGAATTATAAGCGATGATTTTACATTTAGCAATGTGCGGCTGGTATCGCAGGCAATAGCCGACTATATAAATAAAAAAACAGCCCATACGCGGTTGTTTTTTAGCGAAGCATTCTTATCCGGCACCGTAGTTATCGGATATGATACGAGGTTTTTATCCGAAAATTTTGCTAAAGCTTCTGCGGAAGTGTTAGCTGCAAACGGCATAAAAGTAATTTATTCCCAAAAAGATGCGCCTACTCCGGCAATTTCACATTATATAATAGAAAATAAATTATCCGCCGGAATAAATATAACGGCTTCACATAATCCACCTGAATATTCAGGGATAAAATTTTCTACGGATTGGGGCGGCCCGGCTCTTCCTGAAATCACTCAGGAAATAGAATCTATCTGTAAAAAATTGCAAGATAATCAGCAGAGAGTCAAAAGAATGGAATTTAATGACGCTTTATCTAAAGGGCTGATAGAAAAAAAAGATATATCTAAAAACTATATCAAGCAAATAAGGGATATAATAGACACCCGTCTTATAGAAGAAAATGTATCAATAGCGTTTGATTGTATGTACGGAACGGCAAGAGAGTATATCGGAGAAATAATACCCAAAGCGAAAATGACGCTTATAAATGACAAAAGAGATGTTCTTTTCGGCGGGCATCGCCCTGAACCTGCCCAAAAATTTTTAAGTTTTCTAATAAAAGAAATTATAAATAAAAAAATTGATATAGGTCTTGCAACAGATGGTGACGGTGATAGATTTGGTGTAATAGATTCTGACGGAAGTTTTATAACTCCAAATCAGGTAATGGGGCTTGCGTTGTATCATCTTCATAAAAAAGGATATAGAGGAGTAGCGGCAAGGTCGGTTATGACTTCTTCATTTATGGATGCGGTAGGTAAAGATTTAGGAGTAGAGGTTATTGAAACGCCTGTCGGTTTTAAATATATAGGCGATATTTTTATAAAACAAGATATAATTGTTGGCGGTGAGGAAAGCGGAGGGCTTACCATAGGCGGGCATATTCCTGAAAAAGATGGTATTTTGGCGTGTCTTTTAATGGCGGAATTGAGAGCAAAAGAGAATAAATCGCTTTTAGATATATTAAAAATGCTTCATCAAAGAGTAGGAAATTTCATAACAGTTAGAAAAAATTATACTCTTACAAATGAAAAAATGGAAATTTTGCGGGATAATGTAGAAGAAAATCCACCTGATTCATTTTGCGATTTTAAAGTTGAGGAAATAAATACTATTGACGGCTATAAATTTTTGTTAGATGAAAAAAATTCCTGGTTAGGGTTAAGGTTTTCCGGCACAGAGCCGGTGGTCAGGGTCTATGTAGAGAGTTCAACAACCAAGAACACTGAAGGGATTATAACCGCCGCAGAAAAAATTTTTAAACTTGCATAAACTTAGGGATTGTAAATAGTGGAAAAATGCTCTATTTATGGGGCAAGGAGGATGTAAAATGAAAGGAATTTTGAAAATGATGGTATTGCCGATGATGCTTTTTTCTTTTTTAGGATGTGTGGAGAAAGATGCGAATGAGGTAACGCAGGTATTAGATGAAGTAATGGAACAGCCAGGAACTTATGCTGTGATAAGTGTTTCTCATGATGGTGTTTCTCTTGGCGATATTGTATTAGAACTCTATCCTGAAAAAACACCCGTTACTGTTGAAAATTTTGTAGGGCTTATACAGGGAACAAAGGAATTTATTGATCCTGCAACAGGTGAAAAAGTTAAAAGACCTTTTTATGATGGTATAATATTTCATAGAGTTATACCAAACTTTATGATACAGACAGGAGATCCGCTTGGCACCGGAACAGGCGGGCCGGGCTATATGTTTAAGGATGAAATAGTTGATGGACTTATTTTTGATTCGCCGGGAATACTTGCTATGGCAAACTCAGGTCCGAACACAAATGGAAGTCAGTTTTTTATTACAGTTGCGCCAACTCCCTGGCTTAACGGAAAGCACACTATATTCGGAAAGGTAATTAAAGGTATGGATATAGTAAATAAAATAGCGGTTGTTGCTACCGGCGCTCAAAATCGACCGTTAAAACCGATTGTAATGGAAAAAATAGTTGTAAAAACAGTAAAATAAAACAATTCAGGGGTTTAAAAAAAGCGAAAAAATCCTCTTTTTTAAAGGGGAATGTAAGGGGGAAAAAGGGAGAAGTTATAAGATGAAAATATTATTTATAATTATTACTATAGGATTTTTATGTTTTATTCCAGCAAGGGCAGGACTTGAGGAAAAATCTATCGGACTTGGTTTTATGGCAGGAGAGCCGACAGGAATAAGTTTTAAGAAATGGACTTCTGAAATAAATGCTATAGATGGACTTATAACTTGGTATTCTGGAGAATATGTAGATAGTTTTACTTTGCAGATAGGATTTCTTAATCATAATTTTGATGAATTTGATATTGAATGGGGCAAACTTCCATTTTATTTCGGAGCAGGAACAAGATTAATACTGGAAAGA
>CAZPHG010000124.1:0-3341 GCA_964586585.1 uncultured bacterium
TGGCGGAGGGGGTAGGATTTGAACCCACGGTACCCGTAAAGATACAACGGTTTTCAAGACCGCCGCTTTAAACCACTCAGCCACCCCTCCATATTAAAATATAGCCGGATATATCTATTTATGCTTATCTACTTGCTTTTCTTTCATTGTCTTTCTCTGCCAGCGATTATGACGAACTTCCCAGTCTTTAAGATTCCATTTTATATGTTTTATCTCTTTTATCTCTCTCTTTAAATCCCTGTCTACTTTTTTCATGTGTTCAATTACACTTATATCGCTGCTATTATCAACTTTACCGCCTCTGAAAATAAGTTTACCACCTATATACACGCTATCTTTTATAGTATTAATTTTAATCTGTAAAATATCCAGCCAATTTTTTGTCAATATTTGCTTGACGGTGTTATTTATTTCCCAATCTTTCTTTGCCATTCCTTCCTTATTTACCCAAGAACCGACATTGAAAGCGGAATTCGACAAAAAATCCAAGCATTTCTACGGCGCCAAAAAGGTTCAACTATACTCATCAGTATGCCTTCACTTTTTGGCTTGTATAAATACCCGCCTTTTTCGTCTCGGTTCTCGCTCTCAATGTCGGTTCTTGGGTTATTATATCTTTTCCGCTCATATATTTTATCAATACTTCCGGTATCTTAACCTTTATTTCATTATTTTGATAGTTTTCAAGTATGGCGGCAAAAATTCTTCCAACAGCAAGTCCCGATGAATTAAGCGTATGAAGATAATTTGTCCCATTAGCATCACGATACCTTAATTCCATTCGCCTTGATTGAAAATCTCCGCAATTAGAACAAGACGATACTTCTCGCCATTTTTTTTCACCCGGCATCCATACTTCAAAATCATAAGTTCTTGCTGCCGAAAACCCTATATCTTCTGCTCCTAATTCAAGTATTCTGTAAGTAAGATTAAGGAGTTTTAAAATTTCTTCAGATTCTTCAAGCAATTGCTTATGAAATTTCTCTGAATCTTCAGGCAAAACGATATTTACAAGTTCTACTTTATTAAATTGATGGTTTCTTATTAACCCACTGGTGTCTTTTCCGTAACTCCCCGCTTCTCTTCTGAAACATGGTGTGGCGGAAACATATTTTATTGGCAGTTGCGATTTTTGAATAGTTTCTAAACGGTGAATATTTACAAGCGGAACTTCCGCTGTCGGGATAAGATATAACTTCTCGTTTTCTGTAAAATACATTTCGTCTTTAAATTTAGGCAATTGACCTGATCCAATCATTATTTCTTCTTTAACTAAATATGGCGTGATTACCTCTGTATAACCGAATTTATTTTTATGAATATCAAGCATAAAATTAATGAGCGCTCTTTCAAGTTCAGCTCCATCGCCTTTGAGAAAAGCAAATCTGGAACCGCTTAATTTAGCCGATACCTTAAAATCAAGTATCCCTAAAATTTTGCCGATTTCCCAATGAGTAAGCGGCAGAAAATCAAATTTCTTTATATCTCCGACTTCTTTTATCACTTTGCATTTTTGCGGAGTATTCTCATCGGGTAAGTTGGGAATATTCAGCATTTTATTATTTAATCTGCTTTTAATTTCTCCAATTTGTTCGTCTAATTTTTTAATACTGACGGATATTTCTTTCATAGCAGCCATTTCATCTTCAGCTGCCTTTTTCTCTCTCTTTAATTCTCCTATTTTATTTGAAACGCGGTTTTTACGGCTTTTTAGTTCTTCGGATTCCGCTAAAAGAAGCCGCCAGTTTTCATCTAATTTCTTTATTTCTTTTATGGCGGCGGATAAATCTTTTCCTCTTCTACCGAGAAGTTCTATTAGATTATCGGTTTCTTTTCTTATTTTAGTTATATCAAGCAATTTGTTATTACCGTTACCCTTTTATTACGCCAAGCGGAATAAGTTTTGCTACTTTTTTAGCAAGTCCTGCATTATGACAAACTTTAACAACTTTTGAGATATCTTTATACGCCTGCGGCGCCTCTTCTGCTATTGTTTTGAAATTTTTCGCCAGGACAGTTATTCCATTTCTTTTAAGTTTTTCTTTAATATCCGCACCATTTAACATTTTTTTTGCTTTGGTCCGCGACCATACTCTACCCGCCCCATGACATGTAGAACCAAAACTCTCTTTCATCGCCGTATCCGTTCCTTTCAGCACATAAGAAGATGTTCCCATTGTTCCCGGTGTCAGCACCGGCTGTCCTATATCGCGGTATTTTTTAGTTATCTCCTGCCTGCCCGGTCCAAAAGATCTGGTCGCTCCTTTTCTATGCACCACAAGCCGACGACCATTATGTTCTTCAACTTTTGCTATATTATGACAAACATCATATACCATACTTATTTCAATTGAATCACCGAACAAATCCCGAATACTTTTTATTACCAAATACATAATACATTGCCTATTTGCCCACGCATAGTTCGCCCCGCATTGCATTGCCGCAAAATACCTCTGACCTTCGCTTGTTTTAAACGGAGCGCATACTAATTGTCTATCCGCCAACTTAATATTATATTTTTGTGAAGCAGATGCGAGTTTTTTTATATAATCATCGCATATCTGATAACCTAATCCGCGGGAACCGGTATGTATCATTACGACGAGCTGCCCTTTACGAATACCAAAGACCTGAGCAGCCTCATCATCATAAATTTCTGAAACTTCCTGTATTTCAAGAAAATGATTACCTGCTCCAAGTGTGCCGAGCTGGTTTTGCCCTCTTTCTAAAGCCCTATCGGAAACGTATCCGGCATCCGCACCTTTCATACAGCCGTTTTCTTCGGTATAATTAAGATCGTCACTACTTCCATAACCGTTTTTTACCGCCCATTCTGCGCCGGTTTCTAAAACTTCTTTTATTTCCTGTTTTGAGAGATTTATTCTGCCAGTGCTTCCCACTCCGCTTGGCACATTGCGGTAGAACATATCGCATAGTCGTCCGATATCTTTCTTGTCTAAATCCGCCGCTGAAAGCCCTGTTCTCAAAAGTCGAACTCCGCAATTTATATCATAGCCCACTCCACCGGGTGAAATTATACCATCATCAACATCAAAAGCCGCCACCCCGCCTATCGGAAAACCATACCCATAATGAATATCAGGCATAGCCATTGCGGAGCCGACTATTCCGGGAAGCGTTGCCATATTGGCAACTTGTTGATGGGCATTATCTTTTTCAATATCTACTATCATTTCATCATCGGCAAATATCAAACCGTCTGTCCTCATATCGCCGGTTTTTGGAATAAGATACTTATACTTGCCGATTTTTTTAATTTTAGATTTCCCTTTACTCGCCGTCTGCTTCTTCCTTCGCGATTCTTGCAACTGAAACTA
>CAZPHG010000125.1:0-3332 GCA_964586585.1 uncultured bacterium
AAACCAGGTGCGGAAGTAGATTTTTTTATAACACTTGGCGCAGGTGATGATTATAATATAAAAATAATACCGGCAGATGAACTTGGCTTGGGAAAGTGGAAAAAACATTCTTTTAATTTAAAAAATATGGATAAAGAAGTTATAAAAGTAGGCAGTCCTTCACTTTCTAATATTATGGAAGTCCGAGTAGGTTTGATAAATGAAAGCGATACCGCTCGTTCCGGCAGACTATGGGTAAATGAAATTCATCTTGAAGGTTCCCAAAAACGAATAGGTTATGCAGTGAGCGGGAGTTTTTCATCTTCAATACCCGGCTTTTTAGATTTTGGCGGCAGTTATCAGAGAGTAGACAGAGATTTTCAAACTATAACTATGCCATCTAAAAATCAGGATGTTACCACTTTCTCGGCAAATGCAAAACTTACCGCTATAAGGTTTCTTCCTATAACAGCAAGTTATTCAGAGAGCCTTATTGAAACTCCGGCAGAGAGAATAACACCTGCTCAGCGAAATCCTCATTTAAGAGAAGAAGATGCAGGAGAAGTAAGACATAGAACAGGAAATTTAGGCGCAAAATTTTCTGTCCGAAATCTTCCTTCTTTAAGCGGCAACTTCTCCCGTAGTATGAGTGATTCCGATTTTACAGGCAGATCAAAAATTGTTGAAAGTTATAAAGGTAGATTTTCTTACACGATACCGTTAAATTTGTTTTTTCTTCCGCGAACTATCAGATCCTCTTACCGGAAAACCGCTACAGAAGTATCTTGGGAAGACTATAAAAGAGTCGCTAATCCTTACGGCGGTTTTGAAAATCGCTTAGAAGAAACAATAGATTATACAATTTCTGCAGATATGTCATTTTTTAACAAACTCACTCTGAAACCTACATTCAATAAAAATAGAAAATATAGAACTTGGGATTACTATGCAGGACCATTAGAAGGGACAAACCCGCGGCAGCGCTGGACAATCGGACAGAATGTTTCCGTATCGGCGCAATTTACTATTTTTCACTGGCTAAGGCCGTCCGGCTCATATAGTGTCCGAATAACAGAATCCCATAATTTTAACACTATAGATAATGTGATGATTCCGCAACAGACTAAAGATGTGACAAGAAATTTCGTCTTAAAGGGTAGAGTTGGATTTCCTGTAAAGAGAGTACTGCCGGGTATTAATCTGTTTGATACGCTTACGGTAAGCGGTAATTTTTCAGCTACAAGAGGTGAGAATCACAGAGGAATTGAAGAGGATTATGATGTTTTTAATCGACTTGACCCAAAATTTGAACTTAACCCTTCAACTCCGACAGCGCGTCTTGAAACGCTTACTGAAAGAAATTCGCAAAAATATACTGCAAATTGGAGTCCTTTTAAGTTTATCGGTTTAAATAAAGGATTTTTAAATTTAGTCGGCAGAATGGCTATTCGTTCTTCATTTGAGAATATAAAGGTAAAAAATAGAACGAAGGATACACTATTAGAAACTTGTACTACCGTATGGCCTAATATTAATATTACTTATGGAAAAGTAGAGCGGCTTCCTTTTATAAATAATATCTTTACAAACTTCCGTCCCCGTTCAAACTATTCATATAAAGTAGTTTCTTCTTACAGTAATAACGTTGGAGTGAAGAGAACTATTTCTGTAAATTACGGCGCAAGTTCAAGATTTTTAATTCTTGAACAATATAATGCTTTTTTACAATATTCAGGCAGGCGGATAAGAACAATAGATTTAAAAACAAATAACTGGCTCACTTATGAATATAGAAGAACTTATAGCGGTCAGATTAAGTTTAGGCTTAAAGATTTATGGAATCTCATAGTAAACTACTCGCAGACAAAAAACAGGAGAATTTCTTCAATAACGGATACGCCATTATCAGATACAAGGATATATAATCCCTCAATCAGATTGGACGCTGTAATTAATATGCCTTCGGATTTTGTTATTCCGCTGTTGCGAAAAAAAGTATCTTTTGTAAATCGGCTTAACCTTAGAAGTTCGTTTGATGTAAAATTTTCAAGAAGCGAGCTGAATGTAGATAGAACAAATACGGATAGATATAGTTTTAATATATCTGCGGAAATGGATGTTGCCGCTAATATGAGATTTACTTTCGGGGTTGGCACGCAGTATATGAGAAATATAGAAGTTCTTGAAAATTCTTTTATTGCTGTGAATATGAATTCTCAACTTGTTATAAGGTTTTGATTAAATTACTACTAAATTTATTGTTGCCTGTCAGTTGCGGGGTATGTGGTAAAAATTTAAATTTCAAGGAAAGTTATATTTGCAAAAATTGCTTTACTAATCTTGAAATTGTAAATTTACAAGGTTGCCGATTTTGCGGAAAACTTGAAAGAATTGAAACTGAAAACGGTTTTTTTTGTTCAATGTGCGCGGGAAGTTTTTCTGAGATAGATGAAATTTTTACCGCCTGCCGTTATGGCGATAATATTAAAAAACTGATAATCAATTTTAAATATAATAATAAGCGGTATCTTGGCGGGACGCTTGCGGGTTTACTTGTTAAACTTTATTTTGTCAACAATATTTCCGATTCAGATATTGTGACAGGAATACCTCTATCAACTGCGAGATTTAGGGAAAGGGGATACAATCAATCGGAAATACTTGCAAAATCTTTTTCAAAAAAAACACAAATAAAACTTAATAAACAAATCTTAAATCGTAAAAAATCCACATTAATTCAGGTAGATTTAAACCGTAAAGATAGATTGAAAAATATGGAATCAGCTTTTTGGTTTGTCGGCAGAAAGAAAATAAAAGGAAAAAAAATTATTTTAATTGATGATGTTGCAACAACAGGAGCGACTTTACAAAACGCCGCGAAGGTGCTCAAAAATGCAGGCGCCGAAAAAATTACAGTTTTAATTATAGCTCACGGCTAAAAGAAGAGGTAGAGGAGGGGGATAGTCACAAGATTTAGTTTTGTAGCCGCCAATTTTATATTGGCGCTCTGGAGCAGATGTAAAATCTGCGATTACAGATGAAAAGAAGAAGAGATGAGTAAAAAAAATAACGATTTGGTGAGAATCGGGGAATACAATCTACTAGTGGATTTTGAAACAATGAAGAAGGAAGAAGGAAGAAGGAAGAAGTATGAGGGATACGTTTATAAAAAAATTAAGAGATTTTAAACTATGGAATTTATTATACTATAATGCCCCCCCCATCCAGGTTATTGTTTTTCTATGCCTAATTATTATTTTTTCATTGCCGAATTACACATTTGCGGAAGTAATAGAGACCCAATATACAGGAGGGACTAAAGACAGCACAGGACTTCAGGCTTTTCCGGGAAT
>CAZPHG010000126.1:0-3318 GCA_964586585.1 uncultured bacterium
GTTGATATGGCAGGCATTGGTCCGTTTATTCCGCATCCCGATACACCTTTGGCGAAAGAAAAATCCGGAACTTTAGATATGACCGTAAAGGTGTTGTCCGCAGCAAGAATTATCCTTAAAAAAGTTCATCTTCCAGCAACTACTGCAATAGGAACTATAGATCCCTATGGAAGAGAAATGGCATTAAAGAGAGGGGCAAATGTTTTTATGCCGAATATAACTCCGACTAACTACAGAGAATTATATCAAATATATCCTGATAAAATTTGTATAAATGAAAATACGGAAGATTGCTTCAAATGTTTAACAAAAAGAATAAAGTCATGCGGAAGAAAAATTGCTCAGGATAAAGGACACTCTTTGAAAAATGCAAAAAACACCTAAGGGATTGCGGCTTCATATAGCGGTTTTTGGCAGAAGAAATGTAGGCAAATCTTCCGTCATTAATGCTCTTACTCAACAGGATGTTTCTATTGTCTCTGATATTGCAGGAACAACAACCGACCCGGTAGAAAAGGCAATGGAACTGTTGCCTATCGGACCTGTTTTATTCATTGATACTGCCGGAATAGATGATATCGGAGCATTAGGCGCTGTCCGAGTTAAAAAAACATATCAGGTTTTTAACCGCAGCGATATTGTTATTCTTGTCACAGAGGCAAATATCTGGGGAGAGTATGAAGATAAGATTATGCAAGAGACAAAAAATAGAAAGATACCGCTGGTGGTTGTTTTTAATAAGATAGACCTTTTTATTGCTGATAAGAAAGTAAAAGAAAAATTAAATTTAGATAAAATTCCTTATTGTGAAATCTGCGCTTTATCATGTAACAGATCACAAGGTTTATCTAAAAACTGGGAAGTTACTGCTGAAATAAAAAGCAAATTGATTAAGATTATCCCGGATGAATGGTTAAATCCGCCACCGATTATTGCTAATATTATCGAGAAAGGAGAAATAATTGTTCTTGTTATTCCTATTGATAAAGAATCGCCTAAAGGTAGGATTATCTTACCGCAGGTTCAGACATTAAGAGAAATATTAGATAAAAAGGCTTCGGCTTTGGTGGTGAACGAAAAGGAATTGTCTCATTCAATCAATAATCTTAAAAAACAACCTGCTATTGTAGTTTGTGATTCTCAGGCATTTGAAGAAGTTTTTTCCGCTGTTGATGATGATATTCCTGTAACAAGTTTTTCTGTTCTTTTTGCCCGCTGTAAAGGTGATTTAGTAGAATTAGTCAAAGGCGCAGAAATAATTGGTGAATTAAATTCAGGGGATAAGGTTTTGATTGCTGAAAGTTGCACTCATCATCCTATCGGAGAAGACATTGGCAGAATAAAAATACCGAGTTGGATTAAACAAAAAATTGGAAAAGATATTTTTTTTGAAGTAGTTAGCGGTCATGATTTTCCCGATGATTTGAAAAAATATAAACTTATTATCCAATGCGGCAGTTGTGTTTTTAATCGGCGGGAGGTTTTAAGCAGGATTTACCGGGCAAAAAGTCAAGGTGTCCCTATAACTAATTATGGATTAGTTATTGCTTATGTTTTTGGAAACTTAAAGCGAGCGATAAGACCGTTTAATAGAGGTAAGGAAAAGAGTCATTTTCACCGTAAAAAATAGTTGCATTTTTAAAAAATATGTTTTATATTATCCTGTATGATTGAAACAAATAAACCTATCATTATATCCGTGTGTATGGGAAGTTCCTGTTTTGTCAGAGGGAATAAACAATATGTTAAAATCGTTCAGGATTATATTGAGAACAAAGGCATTAAAGGATAAAATTATAGTAAAAGGGAATCTTTGTGAAGAAATGTGTAAAAAAGGTCCTAATATGAGAATTAATGATAAAATATATAATAATATTGATCCGACTGCTTTGATTGATATATTGGAACATCATCTTAAAAAAAGCGCTGAATGAAATATCTAAATTCTATTTACACTGAAATAGCTGAATGTCAGGACTGTTATAAATGTGTGAGGCAGTGCCCTGTTAAAGCTATTAGAATTAAAGACGGTCATGCCGATATTATTCCTGAACTATGTGTGCTATGTGGTCATTGTGTAGCTGTTTGTCCGGTTGAAGCCAAAAAGGTTATTCCCGAAGTGGACTATGTTCTTAATTTCGAAGAATTAGGAGCGTTATTCATTGCAAAAGATATAGAAGTTGCTCAAATGGAAGAAAAGGATATTGAAACTCCTGCACAAAATCAGGGGCGGGGATTTCCTGTTACCGGCGGTGTTGCCGCCGCAATTGAAAGTTATCTTAACAAAAATAACAGCGGTCTTGAATTAATACCGGTTCAAATTAGTGGGATTAATAAAAAATCTTTGCGAATCTTGAAATCTTATGCAAAAGGCAATTGTCCGGGTAATTTGGTTGAAGTTATGGCTTGTGAAGGAGGCTGCGTTAACGGACCTTGCGTAATAAGCAATCCCAAAATATCAACACGGCGTATAAAGAAATTAATCGGTAAAGAGTCGTGATGAATCAATTTGAAGTTAGAATACCTGCTACGATTGCAAACATCGGTCCTGGATTTGATACGCTTGGAATGGCAATCCAAAAAGAACTCGTAGTCCGAATTAAAGAAGGGACAGGCGTTCTTAAACTTATAGGCGAGGTGAAAAATATATCACCCAGTGAAAATGCCTTTATTGAAGGGCTTAAAAGAGCAGGAGAAATTGCAACAAGAGAGATTCCACCGCTTGACATTGAAATACACTCTGATATCCCGCTGAAAAAAGGATTGGGTTCTTCAGGCGCTGCAAGAGTTGGTGGTTTGGCAGCCGGGAATAAAATATTTAATTTAAAACTTTCAAATGAAGAACTCGCAAAAGAGGCAGCTAAATTAGAAGGGCATTCTGATAATGTTGCGCCTTCGGTACTTGGCGGGTTGACAATAAGTTGTATTACGGAAGAGGGGCTGATCTTCAGCCGGCATGAAATCGACAATGATTTGAAAATTGTTGTAGGCGTTCCTGCTCTTGAAGTTCGCACCTCCGAAGCGAGAGCGGCACTTCCTGAAAAAATAAATTTTGAAGACGCTGTCTTTTCAAATTCCCGCTCCTGTCTTTTAATATCTGCAATTGTTCAAAAAGATTATAGTTTACTTAAATGGGCTATGGAAGATAAACTTCATCAGCCGTATAGAAAGAAAAATATCTGTGGTTTTGAAACCATTGTTAAAGAAATTTCAAAAAAAGCATTCGGCACGGCAATTGCCGGTTCTGGTCCTGCAATATTTTCATTTGCAGAGGAAAGAAAAACTCAAGAAATTGGCAATTTGATGGTTGATATATGG
>CAZPHG010000127.1:0-3316 GCA_964586585.1 uncultured bacterium
AATTTTGATGCTATAAGAAGAGAACCTAATGCGTCAAAATCCGCGCCGCTATGTGTAGTAATTAATTCCATAAAATATATTCCCTAATTTTCTTTTTTCGCCACCACCGGAATGTCTGCCGCCATTTTTAAAATTACTGATGCTGCTTTTTTTCGGACAATATTATCTTTGTCTTTTAATGCCCTTCTCAATAATTCCATAGATTTTATATCATTTAATTCGCCAAGCGCTTCTGCACTCTTTGTTCTCACATAAGATAAAATAACATTATCGCCTGCTGTAAAACCATAGACCTCATTATATGGTTTGAAATCTCTAATATATACATAGACAACTAAAAGCGAAGAATCGCTTATAGAGTTAATAAGTTTTTCTTTAATTTTTTTGTTTGCAGGAAGCCCTGTAAGCGGATTTAAATTTATCTCATCCATAACTATTTTACACTTTCATTCATACTATGAATTATCGCACATTTGGTGCGGATTTGTAGTTGCTTTTTATGGAATAATTGCTACAAAAGAAAATTTCTATTTAATTATAATAAATGTAGCTGATTTTGTCCAATAATTGTCTGAAAAATTATTATTACTAAGTCAAAATGTTAATTTTTCTCCTTTGTTTTTCGTTTCTTAAAAGAATATTAAATTTTTGACATTTTAATTTTTTTTTGCTATTATAATTAAGAACATTGAAAAAGAATCGTAATTAGGAAGAAACAAAAATGGAAAATCTTATGGGAATAATTGATCTGGCTGATTATCAGGAAGACGCTGTGGTTAGCAGAACAATAATTGACAAAAAAACAGGAACGGTAACTTTTTTTGCTTTTGATGAGGGGCAAGGATTAAGTGAGCATACGGCGCCGTTTGACGCAGTAGTTTATATTCTTGACGGCGAAGTAGAAATTATTATTTCAGGGAAACCTTTTCACTTAAAAAAAGGCGAAATGATTATAATGCCCGCAAATCAACCGCATTCTTTAAAAGCAATAAAAAAATTCAAGATGATTCTTACAATGATTCGCTCATGAAAAATATGAGAAAAAACAATAGGGTCAGTGAAACACAAGGAGAAGACAATGAAAAAGATGAAGTTTTTAGTTGGGGTTATTATATTTTCTATTCTTATAGGGTGTAGTGGCAGATTGTGTGAAGTCCAAGATAAACCTGAAGAAGATATATTTTTTACCAGAGCAAGAAAAGCAATGGTTGAAACTCAGTTAGCGGCAAGAGGCATCTCAGATGTTCGGCTGCTTGAAGCAATGGGCAGAGTGAAAAGGCATAAATTTGTACCTGAAGAGCATAGAAAATTTGCCTATAATGATCATCCGTTACCCATAGCAGAGGGGCAGACTATTTCGCAACCTTATATAGTTGCGATTATGACAGAATTATTAAAATTAGACGGTGATGAGATAGTTTTGGAAATCGGAACAGGTTCCGGATATCATGCGGCAATACTTGCGGAGTTAGCCAAAAAAGTATATACTATCGAAATATTAGAGCCGCTGGCAATACAATCGGAAAAACTTCTTAAAGAATTAGGATACGAAAATATTACTGTCAAATTCGGTGACGGTTATCTTGGTTGGGAAAAATATGCGCCTTTTGATGCTATTGTTGTCACAGCGGCGCCTCCTCATATTCCTCAGCCGTTAATTGATCAATTAGCGGAAGGAGGCAGAATGATTATTCCGGTAGGTGTTCAATTTCAGGAATTAAAATTGCTTGAAAAGAAAGATGGTGAAATAAAAATTACTAATATTATTCCTGTCCGGTTTGTACCGATGACCGGCGATGAAGTTGAAAAATAAAGTTGATTCGGGTAAAAGTTTTGAGAAGGGATTCCGTTATAAAAGAAGATTCTTTAAGTAATCTTTCAATAGTTGAAATTTATAATACGGAGTGTCTCTTAAAAAACAATAGTTTGTTCTTAGCTCTTCTTTCTAAAAACCGTTCAGGAATTCCCGATTCTTTAATAAAGGAATAATATGGGCGTTAAAAAAATATAATCAAAGAGAATAATTATAAGGGTTCTGTTTTTTTTATGCAGATAGCGCAAGCTATAGAAAAATTAAACAATATAAACACTGTGTCTATTATGATGGGGACGCCACCGAATAAAGAAATACTTATTAATTCTAAAATGCTTGTCGAATCCGGCAAAAAAGCGTCTGAAAACGACCTTATAATAGACATAGACGTCAAAGATAATCTATCTATAGAAAGTGCAATAAAAAAAATAAAAATAAAATAGGAGATTTTTAAGGATGGATATATTAATAAAAAACGCAAAACTTAGAGAAAAACAATATTTAGTAAATATTTTAATAAAAGACGGAATAATACAGGCGATTCAGCCGTCAAACAGTATAATAAAAACAGATAATATAGAAAAAATTATTGACGCTGACGGTAATCTTGTCGCCTCGACTTTTATAGACCCGCATGTTCATATGGACAAAGCATTTATATCTGAAGAAGTGAAAGAAAATGCAAGAGGCACTCTTACAGAAGCCATTGAAATTATATGGAATAAAAAAAATAATTATACCGTTTCCAAAGTTGCCGAAAGAGCTTCTAAGGTAGTAGAAGCCGGCATAATAAATGGGGTAACAAAATTTAGAACAAATGTTGCTATAGATACAATTGTAGGATTAAAAGGGCTTGAAGGACTTTGTGAAGTAAAAAAGAAATATAAAAATGTTGCATTAATACAGATTGTTGCTTTTCCGCAGGAAGGAATAATCAGGGACCCCGGAGCCGATAAACTTATGAAAAAAGCAATGAAAAAAGGCGCTGATGTAGTAGGCGGGATGCCGTATAATGAAATGACATATTCCGACACTATGAAGCATATAGATTTTTGTTTTTCTCTTGCAAAAGATTATAATGCAGATATTGATATGCATACCGATGAAACCGATACTCCTGACGCAAAAAGTCTTGCTTATATTGCAGCACAAGCCATTAAGCAAAAATACCACGGCAGAGTGACTGCCGCGCATACTTGCGCTCTTGCAGCTTATGATGATAGTTACGCTGCAAAAGTAATATCATTAGTAAAAGAAGCAGAGATGAATATGATAACAAATCCTGCAACAAATCTAATGCTTCAAGGGCGGTTTGATAAGCAGCCGATAAGAAGAGGAATAACCAGAGTAAAGGAACTTCTTGAAGCAGGAGTAAATGTCGCTTATGGGCAGGATTGTATTAAAGATACATTTTACCCTACATGGGGAAGAGAAGATTTACTTGAAGTTGGAATGATTACGGCGCATGCAGCGCAGTTTACACAGCCAAAAGAGATAGAAATA
>CAZPHG010000128.1:0-3287 GCA_964586585.1 uncultured bacterium
CGGTAAGGTTTTATTGGCAGCGGGCATATTGCTTTTAGTTAGTGGTTTCTTTGCTAACCGTATTGTAATGCAGACGCAGTTTTCAGATATGCTGCCGGCAGAAATTCCTGCTGTCCAGGAATTTAATCTCATCATTAGTGACTTTCACTCCGCTTCAGCTATTTTTATCATCATTGAAGGTGAAGATAAAGGGACAATAATTAAGGCGACAAAAGAACTTGTACCGATTTTAGCCAAATTAAATAATGTCCGAAGAGTTGATTATAAAATTGATACTGATTTTATACGAAGGCACGCCTTTCTTTTGCAGGAAGAAAAAGATTTAAAGGATACCATTAAAATTTTTTCCAATTTAGAATTGCTTCCGCTTCTTCGTTCTATAAATGATAATTTTGAAAAAGAAGTCATTGGCGATGAAGGCAGGTTTGAAAAAGCAGAAGATGAAATTAGAATAATGCAGTCAGTGGACGGACTTATCGGTTTTTTGTCACTTGAAAGTGACAATGAGAAAGTTCGGCAGTTTTTGCTTGGCGATGAGTTTATTTTTTCACCGGATAAAAAGATGCTTATTTTTCAGGTGCAGCCGTCTATTTCTATTGATGACTATTTTGCTGCAACAGAACTTGCTACTCAAGTTAGGGAAACAGTAAAAACTTTTGCAGAAAGGTTTCCCGATTTAAGCATCGGAATAACCGGTATGATGCCGATGGCTCTTGAAGAAAAGGAGGGTATCATTGGGGGGATGGCTATTTCGTCAATAATTGCGGTATTTTTAATACTCACTCTTCTTATCATTTCTTTTAAGATGTGGACAGCGCCTGTTATTGCTATTTTAACTTTAATCTGCGGGATAGTTTATACCGCCGGATTTATCGGTGTTACAATAGGGTATGTTAATCTCTTTACAGCATTCTTTGCTGTTTTACTTTTAGGACTTGGAATTGATTTTGCTATTCACTTGACTTCCGGTTTTACCGAAGCAAAGTCAAGTGGGCTAACCATTTACGACTCAATAAAAAAGATGTATGAAAAAGTGGGCAAGGGCGTGGTAGCAGGCGCAATGACTACCGCTTTTGTCTTTTTTACTTTTACTGTTACAGGACTTAAGGTGTTAGTTGAAATGGGGCTTGTTTTAGGCGCAGGTATTTTAATCACACTGATTTCTACGCTTGTTATTCTGCCGGCGCTTTTTTGCCTGCAGCATAAATTAAGACCAAGTCGAAAATTAGCAGGTCAGAAAGTTCCTGAATTTATTTTATTAGAAAAGACCGGAATATTTATCACAAGGCACAGATTGCTAACAGGTCTTTTTTTATTAGTGATTACAGTTATTCTTTTTATTTATGCCCGTCAGGTTGGGTTTCAGTATGATATGATGGAGATGATGCCAAAGGGGATGCCGTCAGTGGTATGGCAGAATAGGATTATAGAAAAGTTTGAAATAAGCCCTGATGTTGCTATGGTTACAACTGAAACCATTGAAGAGGCAAGAATTTTAGAAAAAGAAATGGAGAGAAAATCGTTAGTTGGCGGAATAGATTCAATATCAAGTTTCATACCGCCTTACAGCGCCCAGAAAGACATCCGCATTCCACTAATTAAAAATTTTAGAGAGGCCATTAAAGACAGAAAATTTAATTATTCTGTGAATGAGCAAACAGTAGCAGGAATTATTTCTGAATTAAACCGGCTTGAGGATAATATAATTGAAATCAGCCAGTTATCATTCATCGGCGGACAGGAGAGGGTGGCTGACCATCTTGATGCGCTCATAGAAAACGGCGCTCTTGAAAGAATCAGAAAAAATTTAAATGTTTCTTCTGTTCAGGATTTTCAAAAATTTTATATTCCGGCGCTGAGAGAACTTCTTTTAGAGATGACTTCTGGCGGTATAATTACATTGGAAACGTTACCTGATGAGATAAGAGATAGATTTATAAACAGAGACGGCGATAAATTTCTTACAACTATTTATCCGAGAGGAAATATTTGGGACGAAAGGATATTGAGGACATTTAGCGAGCAGGTTACTTCTATTGAGCCTCGCACATCGGGAACCCCGACATTTTTTCTGCTTCTTATTGATTTAGTTGCCGAGCGGGGACGACTGGCTACCGGGCTTTCAATCTTTATAATTTTTATTATTTTAGCCATTGATTTTAAGAGTATCAGATTTTCTCTTATTGCAATGGTACCCATTATTTTAGGTGCAATCTGGATGGTTGGTTTTATGCAGATTTTTGGAATAAAGTTTGATTTCAGCAATATAATGGCTATTCCATTGATACTTGGTATAGGCATAGATGACGCTATACATATTATCCACCGCTATCGGATAGAGGGAAAAATTCCTGTTGTTTTAAGAACCGCAGGCAAGGCAATTCTTCTGACTTCACTTACCACAATGATAGGGTTCGGCAGTTTAGGTTTTTCGCCGCATCGCGGTCTTGCCGGTATGGGTTTTGTTCTTGCCATTGGCGTAGCGTGTTGTTTTTTAACTTCGGTGCTTGTACCATCGGTAATACTTGGAGATAATAAAACAAAGAAAAGTTGATATTGCTTTCTTTATTTATATTTTATACTCATGAAGGCGGAAAAGGAAAAATATTCGATAATATAAAAAATAAACTTCATGGCAATGAATTTATTGGCAATAAAGATTTCCACAAAGTTTTTAAAGATAAAGAAAAAAATACTACTGAAGCGAAAAAGTGGGCAGAGGCAGTAATCAACTACTTTACAGCAATCTGACGAAAAATACCAATGATTGAGAACGAAAATTTTTTTTGAACTCAAGCCAAGCTGCACTCTCCCCCTTTCAGTCGTCGGAGCATTCACAGGCAGTGGCTCACAGGTTACATGGACTGCGCCTTCATTTACAGGAACTTATACAATAACCTGCACAGTTGATGATTTTTTTGAGTGAATGAGGCGGAAATGATAAAAGAGAAACATAAACAATTGCACTTACACCACCTATTTGGTGGTATATATGTAGTTGTTTATACACAGACGTTATACGCAATTGGTCATATAAAAAGGAGGTAAAAAATGAGAATTATTCTTTGGACAGTTGTATTTTTGATGGCGCAGATTGGCGCAGTTTTATCGCAAACAGCAGATGCGATATTGGAAAGAGTGGATGAAGTTGAGTGGTCGGATTCAAGCCGTTCCATTATGAAACAAACAATCACAACCGCACGCGGAAGAGAGCGAAATTTTACTATGGTAATTTATACTGCCAACGGTAATGAAAAAATGCTTATCCGATACACAGAACCGGCAAG
>CAZPHG010000129.1:0-3215 GCA_964586585.1 uncultured bacterium
TTGCGGAGCGTTAAAAAAAACGACACATAAGCGTCGTTTTTTAGCGGAGCAAATCGCCGGCAGCGGACATTCCGCTATTGATTTTGAAAATGGCTGGCGGAAAGAAAATTTGTGGGATTTATTAAGCCGCTATACCAATATTAAATTTTCTCCGTCAGATAATTTGAATGAGCTGAAAATAAAATCTGAGAAACTTGAAGTGCCACCGGGAAAAGATTCATCCGATAAAATTGTTGACAGAATATTTTCTAAATATGTTCAAAAACATCTTATACAGCCAACATTTGTTACGGGTTATCTTTCCGAGCATTCACCGCTTGCAAAGAAAAATATAGATGATAATAAAATAGCTGAGAGATTTGAAATATTTATAAATGGTTACGAGGTCGGTAATGCTTATAGCGAACAGAATGATCCTCAACTGCAAAGAAAAATTTTTGAAAAGCAAGTGAATTCAACTGATAATTCCAACTGTCAGAATAAAATAGATGAGGATTATTTAGAAGCGCTTGAATACGGAATGCCGCCTGCGGCAGGTCTTGGAATAGGAATAGATAGATTAATTATGATATTAACCGGTATGGATTCAATCAGGGAAGTAGTACTCTTTCCGCTTTTGAAGAAACAATGACCTTTAGCTTAAAACTTGCCTGGTCGTATTTTAAGAGAATTTTATCTAAAGGAATGTTAGGCGTTATGGTAATAATATCTATCGCAGGTATAGCTTTGGGAGTGGCTTCTCTTGTAGTCACTCTTTCTGTTATGCATGGATTTCATACAGAGATAACTTCAAAACTTTTGGCGCTTAATCCGCATATAATAATAATGAGTCCATTTATGGATATGGATGCCGCTTCGAATGAAATTTTTTTAAGTATAGATGGAGTTGAAAGTTCTTCTTTTTTTATTTATGGAAAAGGAATGCTTCATAGCCGCGGAAAAAGTCATGGAATAATAATAAAAGGGGTTAATCCTGATACTCTTTCTCATGAACTTACAAGCGGTAGTTGGGAAAATTTATACGGCAATGGTATAGTTCTTGGAGGTGAGATTGCAAATGATCTGCGGGTAAAAAAAGGCGAAAATGTATATCTTATAATTCCCCGTATGGCTAATATAGCTGCTCCTGTTATACCGAAAGTAGTGAAACTTGAAGTTGTAGGCGAATTTTTTTCAGGGATGTATACATATGATTCTTCGCTTGCATATATAAATATTTCTAAAGCTGAAAGTATATTTTCAACTGGTGTCGGACATTCCGCTAAAACTATTTCATCTGGTATAGAACTTTACATAACCGCTCCTTTTAAAGCACAGGAAACTGCAGATTTAATCAGAGAGCGGATTGCTAAACATTATACTGTTCAGACATGGAAAGAAAGAAATTATAATCTATTTGCCGCATTGAAATTAGAAAGATTTATGATTGGTATAGTACTGATTATGATAATTGTTGTGGCAACTTTCAATATAGCCGGCTCTCTTATGATGATTTCTGTGACGAGGGCAAAGGATATTGGAATAATGCGGGCTATCGGAGTTACGAAACGGCAGATAATGTTTTTATTTAGTTTAAAGGGACTTTTTATAGGTTTTTTCGGGTCTATTATAGGCGCGCTTTTCGGTAGCCTAATAGCGTTTATTCTTTCTAAATATCAATTTATAGAGCTTCCGCCGCAGGTTTATTTAATTTCAACACTTCCTGTGAGAATAAATATTTTCGATATACTTTTAATAATTACCGTATCTATTGTAATAAGCTTGCTGGCAACAATATATCCGTCTTACCGTGCCGGCAAAATGGAAGTTGCTCAAGAATTGAGGTATGAGTGATGAGTATTTTATTAACTGCTGTCGAAAAAAGTTATTTACAGGGCGCAAAGAATTTTGATATTATAAGAGGAATAGATTTGAAATTTCAGAAGGGAAAATGGTATACAATATACGGGGCTTCCGGTAGCGGAAAGTCAACATTACTTAATATAACAGGGGGATTGGAACGACCTGATTCCGGTAATGTTTTTTATAAAGAAAAAGATATATATTTAATGAAGGATTTCGCTATCAGTCGCTGGCGGAATTTAAAAATAGGATTTGTATTTCAAATTTTTCATTTGATTTCGGATTTGAATGTTGAAGATAATATAAAACTACCTGCGTTTGTGAATAATATGCCGGTTGATAATAATTGGCTTAGGACTATTACAGAAACACTTGATATAGAAGGGCTTTTAAGTAGAAATCCGTCATCGTTAAGCGGCGGCGAAAAACAGCGGGTGGCGCTTGCAAGAGCGGTAATAAACAAGCCCGATTTTATTCTTGCTGATGAACCGACAGGAAATCTTGATTTGAAAAATACAGAAAATGTTATTAAACTACTATTAGATTTAATAAAAACAAGCGGAATAGGAGTGATACTTGCTACTCATGAAAACGAACTTATGGAAGTAGGTGATTTTAAATTTCGTTTAAAAGACGGTGTATTGAAGGAGAAATAATACAATGGGAAAAATTATCTATTTAAACGGTGATTTTGTTGATGAAAAGGATGCAAAAGTTTCTGTTTTTGATCATGGGCTTCTTTATGGAGATGGAGTTTTTGAGGGACTGAGAATTTATAGTGGAAAGATTTTTAAACTGAAAGAACATCTTGAACGGCTGTATAATTCCGCTAACGCAATAGGACTTGTTATTCCTTTAAGTTATGAAAAAATAGCGGATGCTCTTTTAGAGACAGTTTGTAAGAACAGTTTAAAAAACGGATATATAAGATTAGTTGTGACAAGAGGAGTCGGCGATTTAGGGCTGGACCCGAAAAAATGCTCTCATCCGACAATTTTTATAATAGCGGATAAAATAGCGCTTTATGATGAAAAATTTTACACTCAAGGACTAAGTTTGATAACTTCTTCTATTCGGCGAAATAGTCCCGATGCATTAAATCCTAAAATAAAATCGCTTAATTATCTTAATAATATTTTGGCTAGAATGGAGGCAAATTTTCATGGCGTTTCGGAAGCTCTTATGCTTAACAGAGAGGGATATGTTGCGGAATGCAGCAGTGTTAATATTTTTATAATTAAAAAGAATTTAAATATTTTAACTCCGCCGGATTATATAGGAGCGCTTTTGGGAATAACGAGAGGAGCCATAATAGATATTTGTAAACAAATGAATATTATTGTGAAAGAAATTCCGTTTACGCTTTTTGATGT
>CAZPHG010000130.1:0-3201 GCA_964586585.1 uncultured bacterium
CTTATGAGTGTTGTCTTTGGATATATGGGAATGCTTATTGCCGTTAAAAAAAAAGAGGAACTTGCGCTGTTAGATAAGGATTTACATTTTACAGGTAAAAGTTTTTCTGAATCCATAAAGATAGTGGACACTTCTTCAATTATAGATTCGCGTCTTTTAGATGTAACCGAGACAGGTTTTATTGAAGGAGTGCTGATTATTCCTGTATTTGTAATGAAAGAACTACAGGCAAATGCCGATTCTCCTGACGATGAAAAGAGAAATAAAGGAAGACGAGCGCTGGATATTGTCAATTTTATTAAAGAAAATAAAAAAGTCTCGCTTAAAATTTATGACAAAGATTATCCTGATATAAAAGAAATAGATTCGAAACTCATAAAAATGTGTCAGGAAATAAAAGCAAAGCTAATAACCTGTGATTTTAATTTAAATAAAGTTGCCAAAGCAAACGGCATAAAGGTATTAAATATAAATGAATTATCTAATGCTGTTAAGCCGCAGCTTCTGCCGGGTGAAGCGTTAAATATTTTTATTTTAAAGAAAGGAAAAGACAACAATCAGGGCATAGGATTTCTTGAAGATGGAACTATGGTTGTAGTTGATAATGGAATGAAATATATCGGAAAAAAAGCAGAGGTTACTGTTTCAACGGTTTTGCAGAAACCGTCGGGGAGAATGATATTTGCCAAAATTAGTTGATGTATTGATAATGGCTGCGGGAAATGGCGTCCGTTTTGGAGAAAAAAAGCAGTTTCTGAAATTAGAAAATAAAACGCTTGTAAGTATTTCGGCGAATTTATTTAAAGATATAAAAGAAATAAAAGACATTTTTATAGTGTATCCTGAAAATATGAAAGAAGAAGAAGTAAGAGTAAAAGCTAAATTAAACGATGATGTAAAATTTGTTAAAGGCGCCGGATTAAGAGCGGATTCTGTCCAAAACGGATTAAGAAAAGTTAAGTCGGAATATGTACTGATACATGATGCAGTGAGACCTTTTTGCTCAAAAAATCTGATAAATAGAGTAATATCGACAACTTTAAAATACGGCGCGGCGGCGCCGGGATTAAATCCGGTTTCATCGGTGAAATATTTTGAAAATGGAATATTAAAAAATATAAATAGAAATAATGTATTTATAATACAGACCCCCCAGGGGTTTAGAAGTTCTGAAATAATAAATGCTTATGAAAAAAAAAGACATATGGGCTACACGGATTCTTCTTCAATTGTAATGGATTCAGGTATTGAAGTAAAGATGGTGGCTGGTGAAGAAAGTAATATTAAAATTACATTTCCGGAAGATTATCAGAAAATACTAAGGGGTTGTAAATGAGAACAGGTATAGGTTACGATATACATAAATTAGTTAAAGGGCGGGCTCTTATTTTAGGCGGCGTGAAAATTAAATATGAAAAAGGTCTTATGGGTCATTCCGACGCGGATGTTGTGATTCATTCAATATGCGATGCGCTTCTCGGCGCCGCATCACTTGGCGATATAGGAAAACATTTTCCTCCTACTGATGAAAAATATAAAAATATATTTTCGTTGGAATTACTTAAAAATGTTCACAAAAAAATAAAAGAAAAAAACTATGAAGTGAACAATATTGATGTGACAATAATATGTGAGTCACCAACACTTTCCGACTGGACAAAAAGTATGTGTCAAAATATTTCAAATGCGCTAAATGTGACCGAAGAGAATATAAGCATAAAAGCAACTACAAATGAAGGGTTGGGAGCAATAGGTAAGGGAAAAGCAATATCAGCGTTTGCCGTAGCAACTATAAATGAATAAACTTTATATTTATAATACACTCTCGCGTAAAAAAGAAGAGTTTAAACCGATTAATCCGCCGGAAGTGAAAATGTATGTTTGCGGGATAACCCCTTACGGCGATACGCATTTAGGGCATGCAAGATGTTATGTTGTATTTGATATGATAAAAAGATACCTTAAATATTCTGCTTACAATGTAAAATATATTCAGAACATAACGGATATAGACGACAAAATTATAAGTTTAACTAAAAAAACAGGTGATTCACCAAAAGAAATTTCTGATAAATATTTTAAAAGTTTTAGAAATCTTATGAAAGAACTTAATGTTATAGAGCCGGATAATTATCCTTCGGTTTCTGACTCCATGGATGATATAATAAAATTTATAAAAGATTTGATAAATAACGATATGGCTTATGAAAAAAATGACAGTGTTTATTTCAGGGTGTCAAAATTGGAAGGGTATGGTAGTTTTTCGGGAAGAAATACCGATGAAATGATAAATAAAGAATCGTTATCTGATGATAAAGAAGATATAAGAGATTTTGCGCTTTGGAAAAGAGATGAGGAATTTTGTTGGAAAAGTCCCTGGGGAAAAGGAAGACCCGGCTGGCATATAGAGTGTTCAAGTATATCTAAAAAATATTTTGGCGATGAGTTTGATATCCATGGCGGCGGTTTGGATCTTGTATTTCCGCATCATGAAAATGAGATAGCGCAAAGTAAAGCGCTAACAGGAAAAGTGCCGGCAAGGTACTGGATTCATAACGGAATGGTAACTATTAATGGCGAAAAACTTGCAAAAAGTTCAAAGAAAATCGAAAATTTTTTTCTTTTAAAAGATATTCTAAAAGAATTTTCTCCGATGGTAGTGAGAATGTATCTGCTGGGATGCAGCTACAGGCAGCCTCTAAATTTTAGCGAGCGCGTATTAAAAGAGACCGAAAAAGCATATAATAAAATTGTTCAATTCAAGAAAGAAGTTTTTTCTAAAAAAATAAATTGTCCAAAAGAAACAAAGACAGATAATATTATTTCTGCTCTAAATGATGATTTTAATACAGCCCGCGCAATAGGTGAAATATTTAAAAAAACAACTCCTATAATGGAAAAGTTTTTATCCGGAAAATATTCAGAAAATGATATATGCGAAGGAATAAGAATAATAAATATTTTTGAAAATGTGTTGGGAATAAGTATAAATATAAATAAAAGCGGCAATGAAAAAATTATTGAAGAACTTATACAAAAAAGAGAGCAATACAGACAAAACAGGGATTATATAGAAGCCGACAAAGTGAGGGATGAACTTTATAAAATGGGAATAAAAATAACAGATACTCCATCGGGCGCAAGATGGTGGAAGGAGCGAACGCTGGCATAAGCCAGATGAAGTGAGTGACTGAGTGCTTT
>CAZPHG010000131.1:0-2256 GCA_964586585.1 uncultured bacterium
GATGAATCATTATACGGGAGTTAATAAGAGCGTATCTTTTTCCTTTCTCGCCTGCTGTTAAAAGCAATGCCGCCATTGAAGTTGCCTGCCCCATACATATAGTAGCAATTTTTGGATTTATATATTGCATTGTATCATAAACGGCAAGACCTGCTGTGACTACGCCGCCGGGTGAATTTACATAAAGAGATATTTCTTTATCAGGATTTTCTGCTTCTAAAAAAAGCATTTGTGCTATAATTAAATTTGCCACTACATCATCTATGGGTGTGCCTACAAAAATTATACGGTCTTTCAGCAGTCTTGAATATATATCATATGCTCTTTCTCCATACTGTCCTTTCTCTACAACCATTGGAACTAACTGCATAATTTCTCTATTCGTCATTTTTTTCCTCCGTTCTTTACCTTTTCTGTCCTTATTTTCGCATTTTTCGTTAGAAAATCAAATACTTTTGTCATAAATATTGCGCTTTCATCTATTTTATCATTATCCGCTTGTTTTTCTTTTTCTATTTTCTTATCTTCTTCTGTGACATCCAATCCTTCGGTTTTAGATATCCATGAAAATATATAACCTGCTTTTACTCTTTTTTCAGCTTCCTTTTTTATTACAGCCATATCTATTTTTGAAGAATCGCCGCCCTGCTGCTTAATATAAAAAGAAGTATAATCATAAATTTCGCGAATTTGCTCATTTAAAATACTTTGCGGAAATTCAAATTCGTGGTTTTCTAAAAGTATATTTATAATTTGTTCTTCCATATTTTTTTGCGAAGTCAGTTCCGCTCTTTTCTGAAGATCTTTTTTTATATTTTCCTTAAACTCTTTAACGGTTTTATATTTCATCATTTTGGCAATATCTTCTTCTGATAAAATTTCTCTTTTTCTTATTTCTTTTATTTTAATTTTAAAGAGCGCTTCTTTGTTCTTTAACTCTTCTATAACAAAATTTTCAGGAAATGTATAGTTAAACTCTTTTTTATTATTTTTTTTGAGACCTTTTATTTTCTCATCAAGGTTCGGCAAAATATTATCTTTGCCTATTTCTAATACTATAGAGTCTGATTCAGAAAGCTTTATCTTTTTTGCCTTTCTAAATATCTGTAATTCTAAACTTACAATATCGCCTTCATCTGCGGGTCCGTCTTTTATTTTTAAAGGCGCATTTTTTATTCTTAAATTTTTTATAACTTCTTCTACATCTTCTTTTGTTATGATATATTTCTTTTGCACTAATTTTAATTTTTTATATTTTTTAAGATGCATATCCGGCTGACTTTCAATACTTATATTTAATTTTAAAAAATTATTCTGCTCAAAATTATAATCTTTCACCGTAGGTGTAGTTATCATAGTTAAAGATTCTTTTTTAATTATTTCTTCTATTATTTCTG
Source organism: uncultured bacterium (assembly GCA_964586585.1). Classification (GTDB taxonomy): domain Bacteria; phylum CG03; class SLGR01; order SLGR01; family CAZPHG01; genus CAZPHG01. Next base: position 1,398 of record CAZPHG010000131.1, read on the forward strand.
GAAATAATTTATTTATTAGTTTTTCTTCCGCTTCACCTTTATAATATTTTTTAACCATTTCCATAGGAACTTTGCCTTTACGAAAGCCGGAAAATGTTGCATTTTTAGAAATTTTACGATATACCTCTTCAAAAGGAATACTTAAATCTTTTCCTGCAATTTTGACATCCACATCAACAACACAATTAGGTTGTTTTTTCATATTATATTTTAATCCATTCATACTTCACCTTTCAACTTTTACATCCTGACTTACTTTAACAGGTTCACAAATTCATTCACTGATAATCCAGATTGACGAATGATAGCCCGCAGTGTCCCGAGATCTAACTCTTTATGATCAGGAACAACTACTTGAGCAAAGGGAGTATCTCTTCGTAAAGTAATGTGACTTCCTTCTCTTCGCTTGAAATAGACTTCGGCTTTTCTCAATGCTTTTAGACACTTTTTTCCTGAAACCACAGGAAGTTTGCTCAAACTGCTACCACCATCGTATCAAACCGTTCCTTTGGTATAGAAATGTGATCTTCCTCTAAAGCATTAATATAACAGGAAATAGCCTCCTTAATATTATAGAGAGCATCTTCCTTTGTCTTTCCCTGACTGATACAGCCAGGAAGACTAGGACACTCTACCACCCAGTAATTATCTTCTCCAAAATACATAACAACTTCTCTCATTAAATATAACCTCCGTTTTTAAAATAAGTCAAATAAATTTCTTGCCTTAAACAATGGTGTCGCGGGCGAGAGTTGAACTCGCACTCCAAAGGAACCAGGTCCTAAGCCTGGCGCGTCTGCCAATTCCGCCACCGCGACATTAATAATGCTTCGCTAAAAAACGACGCTTATGTGTTGTT
>CAZPHG010000131.1:2266-3181 GCA_964586585.1 uncultured bacterium
CCAAATTATCGTATATTACTTGACTTTTATATTGTTATCTTTCTTTCGCAGGTGAGCCGCCTGGGAATCGAACCCGGAACCTACGGATTAAGAGTCCGTTGCTCTGCCAGTTGAGCTAGCGGCCCACAGTTTGGCATCCCCGGGGCGACTCGAACGCCCAACCCTCTGCTTAGAAGGCAGATGCTCTATCCTTTGAGCTACGGGGATATATAGAATCCGTTTTACTTTATTTTTGAGATTTTAATAAATTTTTATAAATTTTGCAAATTTTAAAAATATTTTATATACTTACAATTAAATGAAAACTCCTAATTTAATAAAAAAAATAATTAAATTATATGAAACCCACAAAAAAAGGGCGTTGGCGACAGTTATTGAAACTATATCTTCAACATCTGGTAAAGTTTCATTTAAAATGCTTATAACCGAAGAAAAAAAACCTTTTGGAACAATAGGCGGCGGCTGGATAAAAATTTTTATAGAACCGATAGGAAAATGCAGATTATAAAAACAATCAGAGGTGTCCAAGATGTAATATATCCTGATTCCATTATCTGGCAGAAAATAATACTCAGAGCCGGCTCTATTCTTGAAAGTTACGGTTACAAATTAATTCTTCTTCCTATTATTGAATATACAAAATTATTTTCGCGAAGTATCGGAATCGATACCGATATAGTATCTAAAGAGATGTATACTTTTACCGACAGAAAAGGAAGAAACCTTTCCCTCAGACCTGAAGGCACTGTTTCAGCAGCAAGAGCAATGATTGAAAATAATTTACTTCACGGAAGAGTTAGAGAAAAAATATATTATTTCGGTCCGATGTTTCGCTATGAAAGACCGCAGGAAGGCAGATACAGACAGTTTTATCAGTTAGGCTGCGAAGTATTCGGCTCGTCCGACTCTCAGCAG
>CAZPHG010000132.1:0-3173 GCA_964586585.1 uncultured bacterium
AGCCGGTGAAGTTGTCGGCTGGGGAAGAAATGCCAAACATCTTAAACAGGCAATCCAAGTGGGCGCTTGCGATAGAGTTACAGAAAATTTAAAGGATGCGGTCCAAGGAGCGGATATAATTATACTTGCCACTCCGCCTGAAATTATATTAAAGCAGATTAAAAATATTATTGAATACCTTTCGCCGGCAGTGCTTGTTATGGATGTAGCAAGCGTTAAGCTGCCTGTTGTTAAAGCCGCTGATAAATTAGCTATAAAATTCAAAGAAAAAAAATCAGAATTTTTAGGGTGTCATCCTATTGCGGGTTCAGAAAAAACAGGTGTTAAAAATGCATGTGCTTTAATGTTTAAAGATGCGCCTGTTATACTCACTCCTTCAACTTTCAATACTTTAGAAAAAATTGAAAAAGGAAAAGTTTTCTGGGAACTACTTGGCGCAAGAGTTATAACGCTTTCATCTTCTGAACACGATTTAATTATGGGATTCTTAAGTCATCTTCCACATATAATATCAATGATCCTTGTGAGAAGTTGTTTTGAAAAAATAAAAAATTCCGATACTATAAAAAAAATGGCAGGACCAAGTTTTAAGGAAATGACAAGAATTTCCGGCGCTTCACCTGAAATATGGAAAGAAATATACATTGAAAATTTAGATAATGTCTTACAGGCAATAGAGGTGTTTGAGAAAGATATAGGCAAATTTAAAGAGCTTCTTTCAAATAAAAATGATAATCATATTAAGGGTTTTTTAAGGGAAGCAGTTTCTTATAGAAAAAAATGTTATTGAAAAAAGATAGTTTTAAAATCTCTCCGGCAAAACGAATTGCAGGCTCTATATCAATAAGCAGCGATAAATCAATATCGCATCGCTCTATAATTTTTGCTTCTCTTGCAAGCGGTAGTTCTGTAATAAAAAATTTTTTAATGTCAGAGGACTGCTTGAATACCTTAAAGATATTTAAAAAACTTGGTGTTGATATAAAAACCGAAAAAGACGGAACGCTTATTATAAAAGGAAAGGGCCGCTATGGATTGAAGGGTGGCGGACGTCTATATTGCGGAAATTCGGCGACAACGATGCGTTTATTATCAGGCATACTTGCCTGTCAGAATTTTGACAGTTGCTTATATGGGGATTCATCGCTTTCTAACCGCCCTATGAAAAGGATAATAATACCGCTTAAAAAAATGGGTGCGAATATATCGGCAAAACAGGACAGCTATCCGCCGTTAAAAATAAGAAAGGGAGAAATAAAAGGGATATTTTATCAATCCCCGATTGCAAGCGCACAGGTTAAATCCTGCATATTTCTTGCCGGTCTCTATTCGGATAATCCGACTCGGGTAAGTGAACCTTTTAAATCCCGCGATCATACGGAAAAAATGATGGAGTATTTTAAAATACCTGTTAAAATTGAAAAAGATAATAGTATAATGATTAAAGGCGGCAATAACTGGCCGGGTATGTCTCTTACTATTCCCGGCGATTTTTCATCGGCTGCTTTTTTTATAACCGCAGCACTTCTTATTCCTGATAGTGAACTTGAAATTAAAGAAGTTAATTTAAATTCAACCAGAACAGGGTTTCTCGAAACAGTAAAAAAAATGGGTGGTAATATAAAAATTTTAAGAAAAAAAATAAGCTGTAATGAATTAGTAGGTGATATAAAAATTTCTTACAGCAAACTTAAATCTGTTCAGATAACTGATAAAGATATTCCGCAGATGATAGATGAAATTCCGCTTGTTGCCTTGCTTGCTACGCAGGCGGAAGGAAAAACAATAATAGACGGACTTAGTGAACTTCGCAAGAAAGAGACAGACCGGCTCCACGCTATAACCACTCAACTTTCAATTATGGGGCAATCCATTCAGGAAGAGCAAAATTCGCTTATAATTATAGGAAATTCCGGTTCAATAAAAGGCGCAAAAATAAATAGTTTTGGAGATCATAGAATAGCTATGATGTGTATAATAGGGGCGCTTGTTGCAAAAACAAGCAGTGAAATAAGTTCAATAAAATGTATAAAAACTTCGTTTCCGGATTTTTTTTCAGTATTAACCCATTTATTGCAATAGAAAAATGTATATTATAACAATTGACGGGCCAGCTGGCTCGGGTAAAACAACAATAGCAAAATCAGTTGCCGATAAATTGAAATTTAAATATGTTGATACAGGCGCAATGTATAGGGCGGTTACATTAAAAATTATAGAAAGCGGTGTTAAATTTTCTGATATTAAAGAAATAGAAAAGATTGTTATTGATATTGATATCCAGATAAGTTTTTCTGAAAATCAAATGAATATATATCTTGACAATAAAGAAGTGAGCAATAAAATCCGCAATATAAAAGTAACCGATAATACTTCTTATATAGCTGCAATCAGCGTTGTCCGTGAAAAACTTTTACATTTACAGAGAAAAGCGGCGATAGAGTTCAAAAAAGTTGTTTTTGAAGGGCGCGATATGGGAAGTGTTGTATTTTTTGATGCGAATTTAAAGATATATCTTGATGCGAAAATTAAAGAACGGGCAAAAAGAAGATGGCAGGAAGAAAAAAATAATGGAATAATGTTAGATATGGAAGAATTGAAAAACAAAATCTACATACGGGATAAACTAGATTCAGAAAGAGGACTTGCTCCGTTAATTATTCCAGAAAATGCGATTGTAATAGATACTACAAATATGAATATCTCCGAAGTTGTCGAGAAAATCACAGATAATGTCGAAATTTTACTATAAATCAGTTAAATTATTATTTCAAATTATTTTTAAGGTATTTTTTCGGTTCAAGGTCTATGGAATAGAAAATCTGCCGACAGGCGGTTTTATACTTATATCTAATCATAATTCTTATATTGACCCGCCATTATTAGCGGTGGCGCTTCCTATGCCTATATATTTTATGGCAAAAAAAGAACTTTTTGATGTGCCTGTTTTCGGGAGGCTGATACGGATGATTAATGCAATTTCCATTGATAGAAATTCATTTGGAGTAACTTCTTTTAAAAAATTATTAAATTTACTTAAAGGAGGAAAAGTACTATTAATTTTTCCCGAAGGAACAAGAAAAGCAGGAACCTCTATTACAAAAGGATTTGCAGTTTTGGCGCATAAAGCCGGTGTTCCTGTTGTTCCTGCAAGAATATATAATAATGATAAT
>CAZPHG010000133.1:0-3128 GCA_964586585.1 uncultured bacterium
GAATCATTCTGGGTATTCAATAGAAACAGTAGAAATTTTTAGCCGTCTTCATCGTTATAAGCGGCTTTATTTACTGATAGGTTCGGATGAGGCGGAGAATTTTAATCTATGGAAAGATAATGGTAAGATTCTTAAACAAACGACAATTGTAATAGGAAAAAGAAAGGAAAAGGTAGCAATTCCGAAAAATATTTTTAAAAATGCAATACTTTTAGATAATACTATATATGATATTTCATCAAGCGAGATTAGAAAAAAATTAAAAACAGGCATCTCTGCAGATAAAATTTTAGATATAAAAGTAATGGAATATATAAAAAAAGAAAAATTATATGTTTAAAAAATCACGCTTTATCTTGCTTGGTATAATTTTTGCTTTTATTTTTGTCGGATATACCGCTTTTAGTTCGGTAAAAAGACAAATATTAAAAAATGAACGGATAAATATATTACTGTTAGGTGTAAGTGAAACAGATTCCGCGAGATTTTTAGAGGTCGTAAAATTAATCAGCTATGAACCTAAAACAGGATTTTTAGATATTATATCTATTCCGAGAGATACCAAAATTTCTGTTCCCAAAGAAGTTACATGGAGAAGAATACAAAAACTTGAGGAAATCTATGCAAGATTTGTAAGAAAATATAAAAATAGCGAGAATTTATTTTTAAGTTTTAAGGGACAAATTGAAGATTTTTTAAAAAATCGATTTGAGATTGATTACTATATTCAGATTGATTGTAATGCGGTTGTTGAATTTGTAGATGCTTTAGGCGGTGTGGAATTGGAAGTATTAAGAAATATGAAATATGTTGACAAATCGCAAAATTTAGAGATTAATATATCTACGGGAATTCATATTTTAACCGGAGATAAAGCGCTAAACTATGTCCGATATCGCGATGTGACGGGAGATATAGGCAGACTTAGAAGACAACACAGATTTTTAATGGCAGTATTAGAAAATTTAAAATCATTTACTACTTTACGCAGAATGCCTGCTCTTATGTCTAGTGTTATTAACAATGTCAGGACAAATCTTAAAATTTCAGATATATTAGTAATTGTCGATGAAATCAGAAATTTTAATGTTGAAAATTTTCGTCTCCAGAAACTGCCAGGAAAATCTATAATGAGATGGAGAAAAAGCTACTGGAAAGTAGACGAAGCGGGTTTGAGAGAGATAATAGAGGTAGTCAGCAATTCTTCGCTTATAAATCTTCCTGCTATGAAAGTTGATAGTAAATCCAAATTAAACTATCGTATTACCGCAGAAGTATGGAATGCCACTAACAAAAGAGGTATGGCGCTAAAACTTACCAGATATTTACGGAAACGCAATGTAGATGTAAAAAGGCACGGAAATTTCGGGACACATAGAAAACATACACAGATAATATCCAGAACAGGCGATTTAAAACAGGCTTTAGCAATTGCAAGAATTATAGGATGTCGCAATATAAAAACAGAATTAGACAGTTCGCGAATGGTAGATGTAGATGTAATCATAGGATATGATTTTAAGGATTTATGGACAGAATAAATTTTAAGAAACTTGCAGTTAAAACAATAGATATTATAAATTCTAAAAAAGGAGAAGATACTTTTCTTTTTGATGTTCGAAAAATTACTTCTTTTACGGATTATCTTATAATTACTACTTTAAATTCCACTACGCAGATGGATGCAATACTAAAAGAATTGAGGGAGTCCTTAAAACAAAAACCCGAGCATATAGAAGGAAATAGTTCTTGCGGCTGGATGCTGATAGATTACGGAAGCGTGATAATAAACTTATTTACCGACGAAATGAGGCAATTTTATAATTTAGAAAGAATATGGGGAGAGGGTGTTGTAAATGAATAAGGCTTACAACCCCTAACAAAAATAAATGTATGAAATTATAATAGAAAAAAAAATAAAGGAAATTACAGGACTAAAAAGTATAAAACTCTCAACACCGCCACCAAATATAAAAGGTGATATTTCTACAAATGCCGCTATGGTTTGCGGAATTGATGCTGAAAATATTTCGGCAGAACTTATGAAATTAGATGTTGTTAAAAATTCCTATGTTATAGGCCCTGGTTTTGTAAATATGGAGATAAATAAAAATGCGTTTTCTGATGAAGTAAAGGAAATAGTACTTCATCCGAATAATTACGGATGTTTATCTAAAAAAGGAACAATTATTTTTGAAATGGTTTCTTCCAATCCGACAGGACCTCTACATATAGGGCATGGAAGAGGCGCTGCTATCGGTGATTCGCTATCAAAAATATATGAATATCTTGGTTATGAAGTTTTCAGGGAATATTATGTGAATGATACAGGAAAACAAATGAAATTGTTAGGTGAAAGCATTTTTAATTCAAAGACAGGCAGGCAAGCTCCGGAAAACGGTTATAAGGGAAAATATATAAAAGAACTTGCGAATCAATTTGAAGAATATAAAACATCCCAAGAGTGTGCTAAAAATGCTGCTGGGATTATTTTAAAAGAACATTTTGCCGTATTAAAAGAATTTGGAGTTTTATTTGACAATGTTTTTTACGAAAGCAGTTTGCATCAGCAAAATAAAGTAGAAAAAACTATTAATAAACTTACTCAAAAAGGTCTTACTTATAAAAAAGAAGGCGCTCTTTGGTTTAAATCATCAAAATTTGACGATGATATGGATAGAGTTTTAAGAAAAAAAGATGGCGAACTTACATATTTTGCCGCTGATTGCGCTTACCATAAAGATAAAGCAGAGCGGGTTCCTAATCTTTTAAATATATGGGGTGCGGATCATCATGGATATATTCCGAGAATTAAAGCGTTCTGGGAAACTATGGGTTATGGCAGCGCTAAAAAATTAGATATACTTCTTTATCAGCTTGTAGAATTAAAAAGAGGAAAAGAAAAAATATCTATGTCAACAAGGGGCGGAGAATTTATAACATTGAAAGAAGTTATTGATGAAGTAGGAAAAGATGCGGCAAGATTTATGCTTTTAATGAGAAGTGCGGATGCGTCACTTGAATTTGACTTAAAACTCGCAAAAAAGTTAAATAAAGATAATCCTGTATATTATGTGCAGTATTCTCATGCAAGAATTTGTTCTATTTTTAAAAAGGCAAACAGAGAT
>CAZPHG010000134.1:0-3125 GCA_964586585.1 uncultured bacterium
GATAATCAGAGATGCATCTGGGATTGCCGACGCTATCCGAGGGGAAGATGTTGTTGTCATTGGTGCCAAGGTCATGTTTGATGGCAGCGTCAGCGAATTATTTCGGGTAGCCGCCGCTAACGTCGATGAATTCATTGGTATGTGATTGATTTAATGGACACCGCGACAGGTAGGAACTGCCACAAACTGGTCTTCTGTTCCAGGCGGTGGCAGTTCGTCGCGCACATTGGCAATAAAAACAGACGGCACACTCTATTCTTGGGGGCGGAATAGCAGTGGTAAATTAGGGCTCGGCTTCCCTTCCCTTTCAGCAAAATATAATTTCTCTCCAAAAATTGCCTCTGAAATAAGATACGCAGGAGGCGAAGGAATAAATGTTTTTGCCGGAAGGTTTTACTATAATTTCCTCAGGTTACGAAATCTTAATGCCTTTACCGGACTTGAAGGCGGTTATATAACTTTTGATACGCTTGATATGAAAGGAAGCGGGTATTTGGGGGGTATATTTATCGGTGGAGAATATTTTAGACAGAGTATCCTTTGCATTAGATTTAGCGCCTACATTCATAAGTTTAGGTACAGGTGATTTCAGCGTAGATGGATTTGAATGGGTAGTAAATTTCGGCATTTTTTACTATCACTTTGGTCAGGATAAAAAATACTTTTCCAAAATAGATTAACTTAATCGTCGCTTCTTTAGCAGGGGGTTACCATGTCTCTTCCCATTTCCAATAGGTTTAATGTGTTTTTTTGACTTACTTACATTATTTAGTATCATTAAAAATTAAGAGTTTAGAGTTTCCGCTTTATGCGGTTTAGGAGATAAAAAATATGATTGAACGATATTATCTTAAAGAAATGAAAGATATCTGGTCGGAAAAAAACTATTACAAAAAATGGAAAGATATTGAAATAGCAGTTCTTAAAGTTAGAGGCGAAGATGAGATTGCTCTGAAATTAGAAAATATAAATATAGAACCCGAAGAAGTCAGAAGAATAGAGAAAAAATCAGGACACGAGTTGAATGCATTTCTTTCTATTTTAGAAAATGAAGCCGGCGATGAAGCCGGTGCTATTCATAAAGGACTTACATCTTCCGATATTATGGATACGGCAAGGGTTTTGCAAATGAAAGAAAGCATTGAAATTTTAGAAGTTAAATTAAAAAAAATAAGAGATATTCTTAAAGAAAAAGCAACGCTCTATAAAGATATTATTATGTGTGGAAGAACTCACGGACAGTTTGCCGAACCAATTACATTGGGTTTAAAGTTTGCAAAATTTTTAGAATTTGCCAAAAGGAATATCGAGCGAATTGAAGAGGCAAAGCATAGAATGTTTGTAGGTAAAATATCAGGCGCAGTAGGCACTTACTCTTTAACCACCATAGAAGAAGAAGCAAAAATTTTAAAAGAACTTGGATTAAAACCTGTTAAAGTTTCATCTCAGATAATACCGCGTGATATTTTTGCCGAATATCTATATCTTATGGCTTTAATATCTTCATTTGCCGAAGAGATAGCAACTGAGATTCGTCTTTTATCACAAGATGGAATAAAAGAACTCGCCGAACCTTTTTTATCAACGCAGACAGGCTCTTCTGCTATGCCGCATAAAAAAAATCCTGTGATATGTGAAAGAATTTGTGGATTATCAAGGCTTGTAAGAAGTTTTACCGAAGTTGGATTATCTAATATTTCGCTTTGGAATGAAAGAGATATATCGCATTCTTCTAATGAAAGAATTATAATTGCTGATGCAAGTTCACTTTCTTATTACATACTTGAACGGCTTGAATTTGTTTTAACAGGTTTGACTGTTCATAGGGAAAATATAGATAATAATCTTAAAAAAGCAGGAACAAAACTGTTTTCTTCAAGTGTTTTGAAATTGCTGCTTGATAAAGGGCTTAGTCGCAAAAAAGCATATTTATTGGTTAAAGAAATGTTTCAGAATGAAATTACAATAGAGCAGATTAAAGATATCCTACTGAGAGAAGCCGATATTACAGAAAAAGAAGTAGAATCTGTGTTAAGAGTTAAGAGTTAAGAGTTGAGAGTTGGGAATTGTTTTGCCTGCCTGTGCGTGTCCGCACGCAGACAGGTAGCCGCCGATTTTAATCGGCGTTTTATGATACCAAGAGGAAAGATGAGGAAATTTAAATGTCAGCAATAATATTAGTCGGACTGCAATGGGGCGATGAAGGAAAAGGAAAGGTCTGTCACTTTATGTCTTCATGGGCAGATTGGATTGTGCGGTTTCAGGGCGGAAATAATGCAGGACACACGGTTATCTTTGATGATAAAAAATATGTGCTGCATCTTATTCCAAGCGGTATTCTTGAAGAGGGGAAAAAATGTATAATAGGAAATGGCGTTGTTATAGATCCTGTTTCACTTCTTGAAGAGATAGATTTTCTGAAAAAACGGAATATTGATGTTCGGGGACGGCTTTTTATCTCATTAAACTGTCATTTGATATTTCCCTATCATGCTTATATTGAAGAATATAGAGAAGAACTTAATACAAGGATAGGGACAACGCGTAAAGGTATCGGACCCGCTTATGGTGATAAATATGCGAGGGTAGGCATAAGATTTGCTGATTATTTAGATGATGAGGTTTTTGAAAATCTTCTTCAGATGAATTTGTTGGAAAAAGAAATATATATAAAGAAATTTAAAGACCCGCAGGAGTTAAAAAAACAAATTTTACTTGACAGGAAAAAGACATTATCTGAAATTAGCGAATATATTGTTGAGACATCGCTGCTTTTAAACCGTGAGCATGAAAAAGGAAAAAATATTCTTTTTGAAGGAGCGCAAGGAGCAATGTTAGATTGCGATTTCGGCACATACCCTTTTGTCACTTCTTCCAATCCTATTTCCGGCGGCGCTTGTGTCGGTAGCGGATTTCCGCCTACAAAGATAGATAATGTTATAGGCATAACTAAAGCATATACTACAAGAGTAGGACTTGGTCCGTTTACAACAGAAATAAAAGGTGATTTAGAAGATGAGTTCAGACGCAAGGGCGATGAATACGGAGCAACAACAGGAAGACCCAGAAGAGTAGGCTGGCTGGATATTGTTCAACTTAAACTTGCTATAAGAATTAACGGAGTA
>CAZPHG010000135.1:0-3109 GCA_964586585.1 uncultured bacterium
GTAGGAGATTTTATTAAAGAAAGAGCGGTAAAAGCATTTCTTTTTGCATTTTTCGGTATGATATTATATGTTTCCTGGCGGTTTAAAGGCGGAGTGTGGGGACTGGCAGCGGTTATTGCGCTTGTTCACGATGTGATAATAACATTTGGTGTATTAAACTACTTGGGAATAACAATAGATTTACCTGTAATGGCAGCGGTTCTTACACTTGCGGGCTATTCTATAAATGATTCTATTGTGGTCTATGATAGAATCAGGGAAAATATCAGATTGCATTATAAAATGCCGTTGAAAGAACTAATAAATCAGAGTATAAATGAAACCCTTTCAAGAACAGTGATTACTTCCGGTACGACTTTTTTTGTTGTTCTTTCATTATTCTTTTTAGGGGGTGAGGTGCTGCATGGTTTTGCAGTAGCGCTTATGGCAGGAATACTTGTTGGAACATACTCATCTATATTTATTGCTTCACCGCTTGTATTTATATGGCTACGAAAAGGCTCATCTTAAAAATAACTTAAAAAAAATTTGAATAAAATTAGAGGATTTAAAATAAAATTAAGAAAAAGAGAAATACTAAGAAAATTAAAATACTCTAAAAATATTGCAATAAATTCTGATTTGGAAAATACAATTCAAAAACAGATAGAGAAAGCGTATTTACTTATCTACCCTTCCGTAATATATGAAACCTATTCAAAAAATACCAAAGAATTTGAAATAATACAAAAAGATATACTTTTAGATTCAAAAAAAGTTGAAATACTTCTTAAAGGCGCTGTTGCTTTTACGCTTATGGCGGCAACAATAGGTTTGGAGCTTGAAAAGGAAGTGGATGTACTAAAAGAGAGTAATCTAACAGAAGCGTTTATTCTTGATGCCATAGGAAGCGAAGGGGCAGAACAGTGCGCTAATTTTGTCTCTAAAATTATAAAAGAAGAAGCTATAGCAGATGAATGTAATTTAAGTATGAGATTTTCTCCCGGCTATGGCGATTGGCAGATTGTTGCATCAGAAAAAATTCTTAAATTAGTAGATGCCGAGAAAATATCCGTAAAAATAAAACAATCATCTATACTTCTACCGAGAAAATCAATAACTGCTTTACAATCCTGGCAACCGAATTAAAATGAAAAATGAGAAAATAATTTTTCTTGACGGAGCTATGGGAACAAGTTTACAGACAGAAGGCGCTCCCGTATCTCCGATTGCAAATCTTTCGCATCCTCATATTGTCCAAAATATCACATTAAATTTTATCAAATCAGGTTGTGATATAATAAGCACAAATACTTTTTCGGCAACATCTTTAAAATTTAAGAATTTTAATAAAATTAATACTCTCGGAGTTCAAATAGCAAAAGCCGCAATAAAGGAGAGTCGAAAGAAACAAATTAAAATTGCTGCATCTATCGGACCTACTGGAAAAATGATAAAGCCTGTAGGGTCGCTTGATTTTGAAGAAGCGGTAAATATTTTCAAATCGCAAATAAAGGTCTTAAATCATCATGGAGTGGATTTTCTGATAATTGAGACAATGGATGATATTTCGGAAATGAGGGCGGCTTTGATTGCTGCAAAAGAAGAAGCGCCAAATCTTAAAATAATAGCCGCAATGACATTTTCCCAAAAAGATAGAACTTCAACCGGTACTCCGCCTGAGGTTGCTGCAAAAGTTATGGATACACTTGGTGCAGGTGTTATCGGAGTAAACTGTTCTTTCGGGCCTGAAGGGCTTGTGAATGTTGTCCGTCGAATGAGGAGAGTAATCGCAAAGCCGATTATAGTAGAGGCGAATGCAGGTATTCCTTTTCAGCAGGAAGGAAAAACTATTTATCCTGTTCAGCCCTTTCTTTATGCAAAACTTGTAAAAAAACTTATTAATGCCGGCGCTTCTTATGTTGGCGGCTGCTGTGGGACTACAAAAGAACATATGGAAATTCTTATAAAAAGTTTAAAAGGAGTTGCCCCTAAAAGACCGCCTAAGAAAATACCTCTTATTGTCACTTCAAGAACAAGATGGGTGGAATTTGGCGATTTCCCGATTATAATAGGTGAGCGAATTAATTTTGTTGCGCATCCAAAACTTAAAAATTCAGAAACTCTGATTGTTCAGGAAGGTTTGAAACAAAAAAAAGCCGGCGCAGATATAATAGATGTAAATGTTGGTAATCAGGAAAATAGTGCGTGGGAAGTTGTTGATATTTTATCAAGAAGAGTAGATATGCCGGTGGCGCTTGATTGCCAGAGTTCTTTAATAGTAGAAAAAGTAGCAAGAAAATATCCCGGAGTGCTGCTTTTAAACTCAATTTCCGGTGAGAAGAAAAAAATAGAAACATTGATTCCTGTTGTTAAGAAATATGGAATGCCTTTTATAGGACTTTGTGTTGATGATAAAGGAGTACCTGCATCAGTAAAGGGAAAACTTGCTGTTTATGAAAAGATTATGGCAATTTTCAAAAAAGAGGGTTTAGATGACAGGAATATTATTATTGATCCGCTGACTCTTTCAATATCTGCTGATATAGGTTCTGCGAAAAATACATTAACTGCTATTTCTAAAATCAGACATCATACGGTATTGGGCGTGAGTAATGTTTCATCGGGTTTTCCGGGGCGGGCTCTTTTAAATGAAACTTTTACTACACTTGCTGTAAAAGCAGGTTGTTCGGCTTTAATAGTAAATCCGCTAAATGCTGATCTTATGTATAATGTGTATTCTGCGGCGCTGCTTTCTTCAAAAGATAAAAAAGCGATTCGTTATCTTAATTATTTTGTGCCGCAAAAAGAATCGTTTACTTTTGATGAGTTACTTTCTCAGTCAATTTTAAATGGGGATGTTTTAGTAGCAGTTCAAGAAGCAAAAAAACACTTAAAAACTAAATCACCGCTTAATATTATAAATAATTATATAACGCCTGCATTTGATAAGGTGGGCGAACTTTTTTCAAAAAGAGAAATATTTCTACCGCAGTTATTAGAGTCGGCAAAAGCAGCAGAAAAAGTTTTTGTAGTTCTTGAAGAAAGATTAAAAAAAATCGGTGGCAAAATAAGTAAAGAAAAAATATTGATAGCTACCGTTAAGGGAGATATTCACGATATAGGCAAG
>CAZPHG010000136.1:0-3108 GCA_964586585.1 uncultured bacterium
GGCTTAAGAAACCAGATAGATATGATTACAGATAGCCGCACAAAACCAAGGATAACATCAAAGTCCCATAAAATTCCATAGCTGAAACAGACAAAATAACAAAAAACTGCTCATATTGAAGAAGTATTTATTAGCGATTTTGCTATACAATTACTTTTATTCATAAACTTTGGTGTAATTGCGGAATCGCTGGCGGAAAAGACTGTAATTTGATATTTATGTAAAAATTAAGTAAAATAAAAAAATGGATAAAGAAAATATAGTTGACTATGCATTAAAAAAAACCCGTATTATCAGAATGCCGAAACAGAGTATCTCTACTTTTGGCGTGACCCGAATAAATTACTATGCTTTAAGTAAGATAGGCGTTAATTCAAGAATTAGAGAAGGCAAAGTTATATCCGAGAAGCCAAAAATCATTAATCCATTTAGCATATTAGATATTTTTGAAGGATTTGGAGATGATGGCAATAAATTTTCAGAAGAAATTTTTAATATGTTTGGTAAAAATCCAAGAATTTTAAATTATAAATTTAAGAATGAGCCAAATAACGCGTATAAATCCTCGTTTTCTATTTCTGATATCTCTGAAAAAATAGAAAGAGAAATTGAGAGAAAAAACAATAATTTAGCGGCAATTATAATATGTGATGATAGAGTCTGGCAGATTTCCATAATGAAGTTTATAGTTGATATGGCATTAAAATCTGCGGGCGAGAATATTGCTGATTTTGAGAAGAAAGGGTTGTTTGCCGATAAAAAAGGAATTCCAACTTATGTAAAAAATAAAATTGAATATTTTTTTAAAGAATCGGCAAAAGATAAAAAAAAGATAAAAGAACTTGGAAAGATTCTCACTGATTACGGTCTTTTCAAGGAATATGAAGACAGATTTTTTTCATTGTATAAATAAGATGTTGTAAACCGTATTTATTTACACCATCTAAGAAAGGAAAAATATGGTAAAAGGAAGAAGAGCAAAACTACAAAAAATAAGAACGCATAAACAGAAAAAACGCAGAAAAAGAGATAGGCATAAAAAGAAAAAGAAATAAGTACCACATTCTAAAACGCAAACTGCATTATTAGAAGCAATGCAGAAATATGCCGTTACAGCAGGCAGTGATATTTATTTCTTAAAACTTCCTTTCTTTATTTTAGCGACACAGAATCCCATAGAGCAGGATGACACCTATCAATTGCCTGAGGTGCAGGTCTGCGGGCATTTCAGTATTTGATGTTAGGAAGTAAGGTAAGGGCAATCCTGATGGGAACTTATAAAAACGATCCTGTTCATCAGCCGGCCATAAAAAGAAAATTAGGAAGATGAAATGAATTATAATTTGCCGTCAACCTCAATGCTATAATAAATTCCATAGTTGAAAAAAATCTTTCTAATATTAAAATAAGCGTATTAGGAGGTGAAAGGAATGATAAAATTAGCAATAGCAAAGATAGTAAAGGAAATTGAGTCAGGTAAAACGAGACCTGAAAAGAAGCCGCATCTTTCTGTTTAATACTTTTACCCAAAATCTCATGGACCACTTCAATTCTTTCTAATTCCTTTTTGCTCATCTCGATAATATCCTTTCTCATTCTGTCCTCCTCTGCTTTTTACTTCTTTAACCACTAAATATTTAGCAGAGATTATTATACTAAAAGGGGACATTTTTATTTTGCTCCTACATTTTTGCTAAATAAAGCAAAATTTGCTATATCTTTAATATATAGGAAAAAATAAATCGTTGAGACACGAAAAAAATGAAACCACAGATAAACACAGATGAAATTAAAGATAAAGAATCGGATTCTTATTTTATGCAAAAAGCAATAATTCTCGCAAAATTGGGAATGAATATGACATCTCCAAATCCGCGGGTGGGTTGTGTTATAGTGAAAAACGGCAAGGTTATAGGTGAGGGTTATCATAAAAAATTTGGCGCCGCTCATGCTGAAATTGAAACATTAAACTCTGTTTCTGAAAGCCCTGAGGGGGCAACAGTTTATGTTACTTTGGAACCATGCTCCCATTACGGCAAGACACCGCCTTGCGTAGAAAGAATTGTAGAAGAAGGAATAAAAAAAGTAGTAATTTCGGTTTGCGATCCGAATCCTGTTATGGAAGGGCTTAAAATATTAAAAAATAAAGGTATAAAAACAATAACAGGCGTTTTAGAAAAAGAAGGGCGCGAAATCATAAAAAATTATATAAAATTTATTAATTGTAAAAAACCTTATATTACCGCAAAAGCCGCTGTCTCATGGGATGGTAAAATTGCGACAAAAACAGGCGAAAGCAGATGGATATCATCAGATAAATCACGAAATTTCACTATGACTTTAAGGGGAGAAAACGACGCTATTCTTGTTGGTGCAGGAACTGTAAACAGTGATAATCCCGAACTCACTTATCGTTTGAATAAACCTTCTGCGAAACAGCCGCTTAGAATTGTTATTGATGGCAATTTTTCGATAGATTTAAATGCAAAAATTGTTTCGCCAAATACCCTTATCATAACCCGGAACGGTTGTGATTTCAAAAAGAAAAAAGAAATTGAAAAAAAAGGCGCCGAAGTTGTTGAATTAGAAGAAAAAAACGGTATTATTCCACCTGAAATGATAGTAAACTATCTTTATAGAAAAAAAATTACGTCACTTCTCATAGAAGGCGGAGGTGAAACTATCGGAAAATTTTTAGATGCCGGAGAATTGGACAGAATGGTATTTATTTTTGCTCCTATTTTAATAGGCGGAAAAGATGCACCTACTGCTTGTGACGGAAGAGGGGTTGCTAAATTAAGAGATTCTGTTAAACTTAAAAATATAAAAATATTTAATCTTGGAGATAATACAATAATGCAGTGTGACTTAAAATGTTCACAGGAATAGTAAAAGATATCGGTAAAATTTTATATATAAGAAATGCTCAAATATGCCTTGCAACACAAATTAAAGGTATCCAGCCATCTGAAAGCGTTCTCGTGAATGGAGTATGTCTTACTGTAAATAATTCCGATAAAGATAAATTAACTTTTGATATAGGCGTTGAGACATTAAAAGCAACTAATTTAAAAAAATTAAAATCAGGCGATAAAGTCAATTTAGAAG
>CAZPHG010000137.1:0-3080 GCA_964586585.1 uncultured bacterium
AAAAAAGCAAAAAAAGTATTAAAAGAAGAAGCAAAAGCTTTGATGAAGATGAGTCGCCGGCTTTCCGACGGCTTTGAAAAAGCTGTTAATATTATATTAAATATGAAAGGGAAAGTTATTGTTCTTGGGATGGGAAAATCAGGGCTAATCGGAAGAAAAATTGCTGCTACTTTTTCTTCTACAGGAACTCCGGCGCTTTTTATCAATGCCGCTGAAAGTCTTCATGGCGATATTGGTGTTGTAGATGAAAAAGATGTAGTTTTAATTCTGTCATATAGCGGCACAACATCTGAAATTGCTAAGGTGCTTCCTGCAATAAAAAATTTGAGAACACCTATAATAGCAATTACCGGAAAAAAGAGTTCGGATCTTGGCAGAAGTTCTGATGCGGTAATTGAAATTATTATAGATAAAGAAGCTTGTCCTTTAAATCTTTCCCCTACGACTTCGACAACTGTGATGCTGGCAGTGGGTGATGCACTGGCTATTACTCTGCTTGAAGAAAAAGGATTTAAAGCAAATGATTTTGCTTTTCTTCATCCCGGCGGAATATTAGGAAAAAAACTACTTCTTAAAGTAGGCGATATTATTGAAAAATCAGGTGTTAATCCTGTATTAAAAATAGGCAATACAGTAAAAGATGCGTTATTAGAGATGACAAGAACAAGAGTCGGAGCAGCTTCAATAATTAATGAAAAAGGAGTGTTGGTAGGTTATTTTACCGATGGAGATTTAAGACGCGGCATACAGAAAGATGAAGATATGCTTAAAAGAAAAATAGAAGAAGTAATGACCGTCGAGCCTATAACTTTAATATATGATAAATTAGCAATCAAGGCAAAAGATATATTAAGAGAGAAAAAGTTTGACAATCTCCCTGTAGTTGATGAGAAAGGGCATCCGCTTGGCATTATTGATGAGCGGGATATTATTGATGAAGGGTTGTAAAATGAATAATGAAAAATTGACAGAAAAATTTAAAAAAATAAAAATTATTTTCATGGATATTGATGGCGTTCTTACAGACGGAAGCGTTATTTTTATAGATGGTAAATCTCCGCGAACATGGTATGTTCGGGATAGGGCAGCCATTAAATTATTAAAAGCAAGTATTCCCGATATGAAAATTGTATGGATAACAGCGCGGCATACCGAAGAACTTGACATAAGAGCAAAAGAACTTGATGTTGATAAAGTTTTTACGGATATAAAGGTTAAAACAAAGGTAATGAATGAGATTTTACAGGATTATAATCTTTCTTACAAAGATGCTATGTATATTGGCGATGATATTATAGATATAAAATGTATGTTAAATGCAGAGGTTTCCTGCTGTCCTAAAGATGCGGTATATGAAATAAAAGAAATTGCTGATTTTGTAAGTTCTTATCCGGGCGGTCGGGGAGCGGTTCGGGAAATTATAGAGAAAGTCCTTAAAAGCAGAGGTATCTGGGAAAATATAATTTCCGGCAAATATTTTTAATTTTAAATTGTTCTTTAAAAAATTTTACAAATCAAAATCCGTAAAATTTGTAAGGCATCTTATATTGCTTGAATTTTTACTGGCGTTGCTTATAATTATTGTATTGCTACCGCATAAAATATTGCTTGCATTGGGAAGATTTCTTGGTATTGCTGTATGTTATATTTTTAAAGAGTATAGAGTAACAGCGGAGAAGAATTTAAAAATAGCGTTTCCTGATTATTCATTAAAAAGAATAATAAAAATTCGTAATGATACTTTTAAAAATATTGCTATGAATTTTATGGAATTTGCTTTAATTAATTTTAAAACAAAAAAATTTTGGTTGAAAAAAATAGAAATTACGGGCGCCAATATTTTAAAAAAATTACTAAAAGAAAAAAAAAGTATAATACTTGTTACTGCGCATATAGGCAACTGGGAACTTATGGCTTCATATCTTGCGATGCGAGGCTATCCGTTAAGTGTTGTGGCAAGGAATATACCCGATAAAAGATTAAATAAATTATTGGTGAATATGAGAAAAAGACGAAAAATGAATGTTATTTATCGATCGGGAAGAGTAAATATAAAAAAAATGTTAAAAGTGTTAAAAAGTAGTGAGATATTAGCTGTTTTAATTGATCAGGATACGAATGTTGGCGGTGTATTTGTTGATTTTTTTTCAAGACCTGCTTTTACTCCGACAGCAGTTTCGCAATTTGCCAGAATAAAAAATACAGTGGCAGTACCTTGCTTTATATATAGAAAAAAAGATTTGTCACATAAAATAATAATAAAGGAACCTGTTGAATTACGCGGCGATGAAAAAAAAGATACTGCCAAATGTACCAAAATAATAGAAAATTTTATAAGAGAACATTCCGACCAATGGGTCTGGATGCATCCAAGATGGAAAAGACAACCGGAATTTTAATTTTATTTCTTTTTTTTGCCGGTTGTGGCAATGAAATAAAAGAAAATAAAATTGCAGCAATCGGAACCGATAAAGTAATAACAAATTTCACTTTAACAAAGACCGAAGGCGCCAAAAAAAAATGGGTTCTCAACGCTGAATCCGCAAGGCTTAAAGAGATAAACGGTAATGAAATTATAGAAGCGAAGGATTTTAATATAAATTTTTTTACAACAGAATACAGTGAAACTTCATTAAAAGCTCTTTTTGGAATTTATAACAGAAAGACGCAAATTTTAAAAACAACAGGAAAAGTAGAACTTAAAAGCGCAGACAAAACAATAATTACGAAAGATGTAAACTGGAATCCGCAAAGAAATACTTTTATAACCGATAAATTAGTCACTATCCATACCGCGCAAGGAACGATGCAGGGTAAGGGTATGGAAGCTTCACGGGATCTTTCGGATATTAAATTATTTGAAAAAATTTCAGTAGAAATTCAGGATTGAAAAGTTGAAAAAATTATTTTTATTTTTAATATTGTTTGGTTGTTCTACTGTTTTATTTGCAGAAGTAAAAATAGTGAGTGATTCTGTAAAGATGCTTCAAAAAGGTGAAATTACGAAATTTATAGGAAATGTTCGGATAAATTCAGCGGAATTTATTCTCACAGCCAATAAGGCAAAAATAGATAGAAAA
>CAZPHG010000138.1:0-3049 GCA_964586585.1 uncultured bacterium
TGTTTTGGGAGAATATAGAAGGAGTTATAACCCAGGGAGTAGAAGTAAATTTAGCCAGTCAGATTACGGATAATTTGAGTACTAAAATTGGCTATACTTTCTTAGATACCGAAGATGTTATCACAGGGAAAGAACTTACTCTCAGACCAAGAAATACGGTGATAGTGACTATTAATCAAAAAATTCCGGCACTCAATCTCAATATCAATCTTGCTCGCAGGTATGTAGGAGAAAGATACGATGATAGGGATAATACCATTGTACTGGATGGGTATTCCACCCTTGATCTGGCGATAACTCAGGATATGACTGAATTTGCCCAGTTTTTTGCGCGGCTTGACAATATTCTGGGAGAATAGGACATAGTGGATGAGTTCGGTTTTGATGGAATAGAGTTTTTAGTCGGGTTAGATTTAAACTTCTAAGTATCCTTTTGTATGGAGGGAGAGATGTAAAAGGATCTCTCAAAAGAATGGTGTTAATACACAGGAAAGCTCAAATGAATTGGGCTTTCCTGTGATATATGTTAGAAAGCATAGAAATTTATTTTTTGTAGTATAAAAGTGCGATAATTGAAAACAAACGGAAAAAGGAGTTGTTCTATGAAAAACGAATGGAAAAACAAGAAAGATGAGTTTATGGTTGTTGATGTGAGAAGTGTGATCGGTAATTTTTTACCCGGGCTTCTCAATAAAGCCGAACAGATTGAAGTGGGCGCCGGGATATGTATAGTTCAAACTTTTGAGCCGATTCCTCTTTATTCAGTGATGGAGAATTTGGGGTTTGAGCATCTAACCGAGAAAGTATCAGACAGCGAGTATCGTGTTTATTTCTACAGAGCTGAGAAGCAAAATGATACTTCAGACAGTGTTAAAGATATGCCATTGAAACCACTTGCTATTCTGAATCTCAAAAAGATTGACAGTTCTTTGGCTGACATCGTTATGAGGTTTTGGGATTTAGTATGGGGGGAAGAAAAACCCGCCATTGATCAAAAAACCAAATTGCTTTTGTCTTTGGCAAACGGAGTTGGAGCGGGTCGGATTAGGCAGGCGACACGCGAATTAGTAAAGGCATACGCTATTGGCGTTACTGTAGCTGAATTTGATGAACTTTTTTCTATGTTTGTTTGGAACAGCGGTGTCGGAACTTTTGCTTCCGAAATAGGACCTTCATCTCTATTTGCCGCCTATCAGCGCATCAAGTCGCTTGAGGGTAAAGGAAAAACACGCCAAGAAGTGATGACTACTTTAATGGAAGAGTTTGGCGAAAAAAATCCGGATGTAAGTGTAATGCCTAAAGAGCCAAAAAAATCGTAGTTGCCGAGCTTGCGAAGCGTAAAGAAAAACGACACAAGAGCGTCGTTTTTTAGCAAAGAGTTCTTCAGCCTGCGTTAATTTAATGTTTAGGAATTTCAAAGTTAAAAAAATGAAAAAACGGAGACGGTTCTGGTTTTTGAGTAACTCTCGGTTGAATCCGGGTAGAAGTAAAGAAAATGTGGATAAATAAATTAAATATGAATTTTCAAAAGGATATTTCTAATGTGTAATTGTGTTTTGTCAGTAAGATGCCCCAGTTTTTTTCTTATCAACCGCTGGTCAAGTGTTATTATTTTGCCGACTTTAACAATGGATTTTTTGGGTAAACCTGCTAATTTTTGTTCGTTTGGTGAAAATAAATGTTCATCTTTTGCAATTTTAGTTGGTATTTGCGAAGTTATAGCAGAAAGAATAACATCTTGTCTTTTTTCATTATATCAGCTGGATGAAATTATTAAAGCAGGTCTTTGCTTTAAACCGGATAAATCAGTAAAAGGAAAGCCAATTAAAACAACATCGCCACTATTAAAAAGTGTCATAAATAGAGTCTTCTTTGTTATTCCAAAATTCAAACGATTTTTCTGCAAGTTTCAGAAGGTCAAGGTCTTCGAGTTTAATTTTCAAAAGGTGAGGCAGTTTAATGAGTAATTTTCTTTGTTTTTCCGGTTCAAACTTTTTAATTGCTTGTTCAACTTCTAATAACGAAAAAGTATGTAATGCCATATTTTTAACCTCCTTAAAGAGTTTAATAAAAATAATAAGTTTTGTCAAATCATGTAGCCGCAAAATGAAAATGTGGAGTAATCAGGGTATGATAGTAAATTTATTGTAACGGAATTTCAAAGTTCTCTGCTTCTCCCCCTTTGAAAAAGGGGGAAAGAGGGGGATTAAAAAAAGGCAGAATCAATCTCCCCTAACCCCTCTTTAATAAAGAGGGGGATAATAAGGAAAAGTTGTTGCCACAAGCTGTCTAATTTACAAGAGATAAAATATTATGGAATTATTTTTAGCTATTCTTTTTATATTGGGTTTTTTTCATACTGCCATCAATCTTTCCTTATTTAAAAGGAAAAGAAATATTGCATGGTTTGGTTTTATTTTTGCTGCAATTATCTTTGCTCTGTTTCCTTTGAGCATAAGATTAAATATAGAAGTGCTTATTGATTTTATAGGCAGTTTTAATACATTATCTACTATTTGCACTTATCAGATAGTTGAGTCAATAGCGATTATGCTTCTTTCTATTTTATTGATAAAAGATCATTACGCAGGTAGGCAGAGTCCATTTGTAAAATTATTCTCTTTGATGCCCTCAGTCGTATTTCTATTGGGAATATTTTTTATCCAGGTCTATATTTTGAGTAGAGGCTGGGGGCTTGCATTTTATCAGAGCGCCTTAATTTATTCTGCTGGGATATTTATAATTTTGTGGCTTTCCGCAGTGGGTATCAGAAAATTGTTTTTAGATTGGGAGTGGAGAATAGAATTGAAAATAATGATTTCTTTTTTACAGATAGTTTTGGCGATGTTTCTTCCTCTGCTACTCATGGGATTAAGAACACAACCGTTGCAGTTAGGTATAAATATTAAGGCAATGATAGTCACTTTTTTATCTATGGCATTGATTATTAGTATAGGATATATTTGGCAAAAATACTTTGAAAAGAAAATAAAAATATGAGAATACTTATTGATATACTCTACTGGATTTCTACCGCGATGCTGATACC
>CAZPHG010000139.1:0-3031 GCA_964586585.1 uncultured bacterium
AACAGGATTGCGGCTATGGAAGTAATCGGCAATCAGCGTTTTGGATATATCTGTAACTTTATCTTTACCCTTAATAAATTCCGCTACATTTTCTTCGGTATTTTTTCGCCACTTTATATCAAAATCTCTTAAACTTGCAAACTTTTCACTTGCTTCTTCAAAAGCTGTTATAGGGTCAAGATGATTTCTGAGTTCTTTTAGAAGTTGAAAATTCGCATTTTCTCCTTCTTTCTTAACAAAAAAATCCATTGCCGAATGCCCTTGTTTATATCCTAACCATATTCTGCGATAGAGAGCGCCGAAATTCTGCAATTCTCTGAGACTATAAAGGTAATCATAAAGCACCGCATCTCTTAAAATCATTTTATCAAACGATGACCAATCTCTTTTTAAAATACTATGAGTTACACTTTCAGCCATACCTTCTATTATCCAGAGAGGCTGCAACCCTGAAAGTCCTTTTACGAGTCTTGGTGATCTCCAAAATCCGCCGTATAGTATTTCAAATTGAGCAACATGCACAAGTTCATGAGCAAACAAATGGTCCATATCATAATTTGAATGTCGCAAAGGAATAGCCATTCTGCTCTTAAATAGTTCTGCAAAACCTTCTGTGCCGTCTCCGACTGCCGCTATTGCATTTTGCTGAAAATGACTGTGATTATAAAAAAGAAAGATGGATGGTTTTTGGGGAAATACCACATTCAGATTTTCTGTAATTTTTCCATAGATTATTTCCCACCGGTCTATTAGCGGTTTTAAGTCAAATTTACTTTTTTCTGGTGGGTAATTGTAGATATAAAGATTGGGCGTTTCGGTTATCTGCCAGTTAAAATCATCTACTCTTAACTGAAAAGAACCATAAACAAATACGGTATTAAATGTTAATAATAAAAAAAAAAGCAAATTTTTCATATTAATTATTCTTCTGTTAGTCCATCTAATTTATCTCCGATAAGATCGTAAAGTGTAGCGCCAGTCGGTTCTGATGATTTACTGTATTTTTCTATATCCGCTTTTTCTTTGTCGGCATTATATGATTTTACACTCAGTTCAATATATTTTTTTGATGGATTATTCTTAATGACCTTGCATTTCAAAACATCGCCTTCTTTAAGATGATCTTGTAAATTATCTACTCTTTTTTTAGAGTAGTTTGAAATATGAAGATACGCTTGTAATGAATTTTGCAATTTCAAATAAGCACCATTTAGTTCAACAATGATTACTTCTCCCTCAACTTCTGAACCTTTTGGATAATCCGAATATGGATTATTTTCTATTTGTTTAAGCCCAAGCGAGATTTTCTGTTTATCTGCTTCTATATTAAGTATTTTTACTTTCAGAGTATCGCCTACTTTAAATAAATCGGAAGATTTGACTTCTTTATCCCAGGACATATCAGATATATGAATTAACCCCTCCACCCCTTCTTTCAGCATCATAAACGCACCAAAATCAGCAATATGGGTGATTTTGCCTTCAATAATATTTCCTTTCTGATAGTTTTTACTTACTTCATCCCATGGATTTGGGCTAACTTTTCTAAGACTAAGAGAGATTCTTTCTTTTTCTTTATCTAATTCAAGTATCTTTACTTTTATTTTATCAGCAACTTTCAAAAAATGACCTGCATGTTTTACTTCCTTTGTCCATGAAAGTTCTTCTGATCTCAAAAGCCCTTCTATGCCGGGTTCTAATTCAATAAATCCGCCGTATGAAGTTACGCCTGTAACTTTACCGTCAACGATATTTCCCACCTCATACTTTTCAGATATATTTTCCCATGGATGCGGCAATGTATCTTTCAGAGAAAGTGAAATTTTATTGGAATTAGGATTAAAACTCTTAATCTTTACTTTAATTTCATCTCCGATTTTAACAATATCTTCTACTTTATTTACATGCCCCCATGATAGTTCGCTTATGTGAAGCAATCCATCAACACTACCGAGATCTATAAAAGCTCCAAAAGTTTTTATTCCGGTAACTTTGCCCTTGATTGATTTTCCGGGATAGAGTTGTTCAAAAAGAACTTCTCTTTTTCTTTTCACATCTTCTTCAATAGCTTTTCGCCAGGAAACAACAACATTTCTACCAGCTCGATCAAACTCTATTATTTTACAAGGAACAATTTTATCCATAACGGCATCAAGATTTTTAACCATAGGATATCCCGCAAGAGAAGCAGGCATAAATCCTTTTATTCCATCTATATCAACAATAAGCCCGCCTTTGATTCTCTTACCTATTTTAATATCTATAACAAGTTCATCTTTATGTGCCTTATCCAAATCATCCCATTTATGCTCTGCTTTTGCTTTTTTATGTGAGAGAATCGGCGGCTGGTCATCACTATTCTTTTTAACAATACACACTTCATATTTATCGCCTATTTTAATCTCTTTCCCATCAAATTCATCAAGCGTTATTATTCCCTCTGATTTAAGTCCTATATCAATTAGTGCGTATCCGTTTTTTTTATCCACTTCAATTACTTCACCCTCAACAACTTTTCCCATAAAAATATGCTGGCAGGATTCCATATGTTTTACAACATCCTCCATACTAAATTTTTCTTCAACCATTTTTTTAATTACCTTCCTTTTATTTTTTTTTGAATTATTCTAATCCAACTTATATAATAATATCATATTTATTATTATAAATCAAATTTTATTTTTTTCTGCGCCAATTCTGCTAAGAACGCTCCGCTACTCTGCTTTCTTCTCTTTCCATATGGAAACAAGCCCTTTTAATGTAATATTCACATCAACCATATACAAAGATTTCATCTCTTCATCAACCGGGAGCGGACATTCCGCTTGCGATAATCCGCCGCCTGTAAAAATTACACTAAATTCTTTTTTCCACTCTTTCTTTATTGCCTTTAATGTAGCATCAATCTGCCCGAATACAGTAAGATATAGCCCGCTATTCAAACATAAAGAGGTTTCATCACCTATTATTTTTTTTGGAATACTTAAACTTATATTTTTTAATTTTTCTGTTTTTTTTAACAGTACATCTT
>CAZPHG010000140.1:0-3022 GCA_964586585.1 uncultured bacterium
CTCAGAGCCGGCCTTGCTCTCTGCTTCATGCTTTTGCATGCGTTCGCAAGGCTTCGATTCCTTATCTATTTTGGAGCGGGTGATGGGAATCGAACCCACGTAGCCAGCTTGGAAGGCTGGAGCTTTGCCGCTAAGCTACACCCGCGTCCTTTACAACTCCTTATAATCGGTTTATATTACCACTTGGTGGGCAAGGGAGGATTCGAACCTCCGTAGGTCCAACGACCGACAGATTTACAGTCTGTTGCCTTTAACCACTCGGCCACCTGCCCATGGAGCCGATGACCCGACTTGAACGGGTAACCTGCTCATTACAAGTGAGCTGCTCTGCCAAATTGAGCTACATCGGCTAAGCATATAATTAATTTTAGTATTTTAATTAAAAGAATTCCATTTGTCAAATTTTGTAGGAGCAAAATGAAAATGTCCCCTTTGGGCAAAGTAAAAATGTCCCCTTTTAGTATAATAACCTCTGCTAAATATTTAGTGGTTAAAGAAGTAAAAAGCAGAGGAGGACAGAATGAGAAAAGACTAGTCCTTGAATAATTCGTAAAAATAGATTATTATATTAATGGGTGTGGTTAGTAAACAACCTTATAAAATGAATAAAATTTCACAAATAAATAATAAAGGTATATCGTATTTGGAAGTAGTGGTGGCGGTTGCAATAATAGCGTATATAGTAACAGCATTTGCTCAAATGTTTATAAAGAACAGTATCTTACTCAATCAGGCAAAGATGAAGACACTTGCCCAGAATTGGGCGGCGGATAAGATGGAGGATATAAAAACAAGGTTTTATTCTAATATATCAACAGGCACTTGGAGCGGGGAGACAGAAGTTTTGGGTAAATACAGAGAATTTACAAGAATTGTTTCTGTAGAGCAGGTGGGAGTGGCAGGATTAAAAGAAGTAGAAGTGGAAGTTACCTGGACAGAATTAAATGAAAACAAGCAAGTAAGAATTGTCTCTTATATCGCTGATTATTAAATGAAAAAAATTATTTAACTCCATATATAGGCAGTATAAAAACACAAATTTTAATAGGAGGCAAAGACAATGTTCGAGAAAAATGATAGTGGAATAGTACTTGTTGGTGCAATCCTTTTAATGTTTATTCTTGTTGTCTTAGGGCAGGCGATGACAATGTTTGTGCAATTTGAAGCGACAAGGGAAATTAGGGGACGGCGGAGAGAGTCCGCACTATATATTGCTGATGCCGGTATAGAAAGAGCAATTCACATTATAAAAGGCGGCTTGACTTCTAGTCCTGGTTGGCATTGTGGTTATTGTTGTACTTTTTGTCACTGTTTTTCTCCTCGGCCTATTGGTTCTACTACTTCTTATAGTAATTTTATCGAAAACATCGGTTTAAGGACAGGTAGCAAAGCAGGACAAGTGGTGGTAAATATAACACCACTTGGCAACAACCGATATCGGATTGACTCAACTGGTTATGTGCCGTCAACGGACACTGCAAGAGGTATACGAAGAATAAGGGCAGAAGTTAAAGTCGGGCGAGGAGTGCCTAATGAAGCTGTTACAGCAGGAGGAAAGGTAAGTTTAAATTCCAATATTGACGTTTTTGGAATAATATTTTCAAATGGTCCAATAGATGTAGGTAGTAATGTTACACTGAGACCTGATTCAAATAGAAATGCTGCTCTGCGTTCTGCTTCAAGAAATACAACTTTAGAAAATCCTGCTGCAATTGATATAGGTTCGAATTTTCGAATTGACCCGGACAATAAATCTACAAAAGAAGAAATAAGAGCAAGAGGAGAGGTTGATGGGAACTGTAATACTGACCCAAATAGAGATATTATTGCTGGCGCCCCTCCTGTTTTTGAAAATGATACCACAGATAAAACAGCGCCAAGAGCAGAATTGTCATTTATTGACGAACAGGCGATTTTAGATAGCGTAAAACCTCAACATATTAATTATGATTTTGGCGGGCGCGGGAGGGTAAATCTAAAAACCGGCAGAGTAAGATTTGGTTCTAATGTAGATATATTTCTTAATAATGGAGTTTATCTTTTTAGAAGCGGAGTGGAGTTTAATAGCAATATAAACTTTCATGGAAAGGGAACAATTATAGTTGATACTACCTATGGGAGCGGACATAGCGGTAATTATGCTTACGGCATTGAATTTAATTCAAATATACGCGGCGCAACAAGAGCAGATCACGCTCAGGTGAATTTTATTGTTTTGAATGGAAACTGGAGGAAAAGAGATATTAAATTTAATTCTAATGTAAGAGTGGAAGGACTTATGCAGGGAGCGGCTGACATCAAAGCTAATAGTAATATTCATATAAAAGGAATAGTAATAGCAGGTGGCGATTTTGAAATGAATTCAAATATTACTATTGAGTATCGAGAACCTGTGTTTGCTCTTCCTTCTAAAACAGCAGGCGGAGTAACTCTCCTCTCTTGGCGGGAAATTAAGTAATTTTTTGCCATTTTATTCTGCTATAAACAATGCATGGACACTATTAATAGTGTCACTATTTTTAAATCTATGACTAAAAAAATATTTTTAACTTTTGCGCTTATTATTTCTGTAAGAGTCTTTTTATATTCAGGGAATTTCCATGAAGCTACAAATATATTCATAGGAACTAAGCCTGAATTAACAAAATCAGCTGCTGCGTGGGCTGACTTTAACAATGATGGTTATTGGGACCTTGTTGTTTGTGGTGTGGATAGAGATGGGAATATAAAGACATTGTTGTATAAAAATACAGGATTAACCGGCGGGTATAAATTAAAAAAAATTAGCCATCCATTCATATCAGTCAGCCGGGGTGATGTTGTATGGTTTGATTATAATAATGATGGTTATATTGATTTACTTATTGGAGGCGATACAGGAGCAGGCGCTAAAACAAAAATTTACAGAAATGAAGGGAACGGAAATTTTACAGATTCTTTGATAGAAATTACTGGTGTATTAAATTGTGCTTTTGCTGTTGGTGATTATAATAATGATGGAATGATAGATATAGTGTTAATG
>CAZPHG010000141.1:0-2943 GCA_964586585.1 uncultured bacterium
ATTTGCAGAGGAAAGAAAAACTCAAGAAATTGGCAATTTGATGGTTGATATATGGAAAAAGCATAGTGTTCAATCTTATTATTTTATCACATCAGTAAATAATGAAGGAGTTAAAATAATTGAGTAAGGATAAAAAAATTAATAGAAAAAAACGAGGTCAAGGTTTCAAGTCATGGATATGATGAAATAGCAGAAGATGAAATTTTAATAAAAGATGTAATAAAAGGAGTCTATAATGGAATTGTAGTTGAAGATTATCCTAATTATCATAAAGGGTCGTGTGTTCTTGTTCTTGAAAAAGACAGGGCAGCAAATCCAATTCATGTAGTTTGGGGCATTCCGAAAGAAGCCTCTTCCCCTGCGGTAATAGTAACGGCTTACAGACCAGATCCAAATGTATGGGAAAAGCGTGGTCACTACTGATTGAACATTTATCTTAATCGTATCGCACAGAACTTATTTATTTTTATAGTATGATCACTTTCTCCATACTATAATTTTGCTATAATGTCTCATCTATAAAATCTGTTTATCTGCTCAATAAACTACAATTACTTACTTGCCTGTGTGTAGCACACAAAACAGATAAGTATTTACCCTACCGCTTTGCTATAATTTTTCCCGACTTCCGCACTTTAGCAACTAAAACGGAAGTGGTGGGAGAGGTGTATAGACGATAAGGAACTTTGAAAAACAAAACTCCAAATGTAGTGCCTAATTAAATTTAAGGACTTGAAAAGAAAAATAATTTATTAAACTATTTGTATCATGTTTGTGAGAGTAAAAACTACACCGAATAGTCCGAGGAAATCTGTTCAGGTAGTTCAGTCTGTCAGGAAAAAAGATAAAGTTTTTCAAAAGATAGTCAGGCATGTTGGGATTGCTATGGATAATGACGAGTTAGAGAAACTTAAATCACTTGCAGAATTCATCAAAATAAAATTGGAAGCAGGATATCAGCAACTTTTGTTTAGTCCTGAAGAGAATTAGCCAAGCTGAATGAATTTGAAAAGAAACTGGAGAATGCTACACTTTCTGCCGCTTAAAAGTGTCTTGACTTTTGGGGAGCATTACAGTAAAATTAGTTCTGTCATAAAATGTTAATTATTGAACAGGCTCTATTTATGAATCAGCAGAGACTAATAAAGAGATAGTTTTAAGATTTAAGCCTAATAGATGCAAGTTGGGAATTAAGCAATGACAAAAACTTAAATGTTAAAATTGGTAGAAATGTAAGAATGGGAGGTTTTAAATAAAATGGCAAAAATTAGTGTAATTGGTGCGGGACACTGGGGGAAAAATTTGGTTAGGTGTTTTTTTCAATTACAGGTTCTTTCAATAATTTGTGATAAAAATCCGAAAATTATTAAAAACTACACTAAGCAATATCCCGGAATAAAAACAACTATACATCCGGAAGAAGTTTTTAGAGATAAAGACATAACGGGGGTTGTCATAGCTTCTCCTGCTATTTTTCATTATCAATTGGCAAAAGAATCTTTAATGAATGATAAACATGTTTTTGTAGAAAAACCCCTATCTTTAACTGTAAAAGAGGGAAAAGAATTAGTAGATTTAGCCAAGAAGAAAAAAAGAATTCTTATGGTGGGTCATATTCTCCAATATCACAATGCGTTAATCAAATTGAAAGAGTTAATTAAAACTGGGGAGTTAGGGAAAATTCAGTATATATATTCAAATCGCTTGAATATTGGAAAAATAAGAAATGAGGAGAATATTCTCTGGAGTTTTGCGCCCCACGATATTTCAGTAATACTTATGTTATTAAATGAGTTTCCGGAATCTGTTTATAGCACCGGGGGTAATTATCTTCAGCATAATATTGCTGATGTTACTCTCACTACTATGAATTTTCCAAGTGGTGTTAAATCTCATATCTTTGTTTCTTGGTTACATCCTTTCAAAGAGCAAAAACTTGTGGTAGTCGGGGATAAAAAAATGGCTGTCTTTGACGATGTAAGTAAGGAAAAACTTTTTCTTTATCCCCATACAATTGAATGGGTAGATAGGGTTCCGGTTGCTTCAAAAGCTGATGTGGAGATTGTACCTTTTGATATGGAAGAACCTCTAAAAGCCGAGTGTGAACACTTTTTAGAGTCTATTGAAAAAGGTTTAACTCCTAAAACAGATGGTTACGAGGGGTTACAAGTTCTTCAGATTCTTGAATCTTCGCAGGAATCCTTAAATAACTATGGAGAAGTTATTCATCTACAAAAATTTGGTGAGGCTAGCCAAAACAAATATTTTGTCCATGAATCTTCTTTTGTTGATGAAAATGTAGAAATTGGTAAAGGAACACAAATCTGGTATTTTTCTCATATATTGAAAGGTTCTAAAATTGGGGCGAACTGTATAGTTGGGCAGAATGTTATGATAGGTCCTGATGTTATAATAGGGAGTAGGTGTAAAATTCAGAATAATGTTTCTGTTTACAATGGGGTGACTTTGGAAGATGCAGTTTTTGTTGGTCCATCGGCGGTTTTTACAAATGTTTCTAATCCTAGGTCATTTATAGAGAGAAAGCATGAGTTCAAATCTACTCTTGTTAAAAGAGGTGCCACCATTGGAGCGAATGCAATAATTATTTGCGGACATACAATTGGAAAATATGCATTTATCGGCGCTGGAGCAGTAGTTAGTAAAGATGTACCTGATTATGCATTGGTAGTAGGAGTACCTGCAAGTATAATGGGCTGGATGTGTGAATGCGGCGTTAAAATAAATTTTGAAGGAAAACACGGGCAATGTGCAAGTTGTGGATTAAAATATCAAAATCAAAATGAAATAGTCAGGAGAATAAAATAATGTTACCTTTTACAGATTTGAAAGCACAATATCTAACAATTAAAGATGATATTGACAGGGCAATTCAAAAAACTTTTGATGATGGTCAGTTTATTCTCGGTCCGGATGTGAAATTGT
>CAZPHG010000142.1:0-2940 GCA_964586585.1 uncultured bacterium
ATCCTCTTTTTCTATTATAAATGGCGGCAGAAATCTTATTACTTTCTCCTGAGTGCAGTTAACAATATATCCCCTTTCAAGAAGATAATTAACAAGCCCCTTTCCTTCGAAATCAAGTTCCATTCCAACCATAAGCCCGATACCCCTTATCTCTTTTATTTCATTATATTTTCCTTTTAAATTGTTTAATGATTTCATAAGATAATCACCTTTTTCAACTATCCGGGAAAGGAGCGGGTTATCAATACTTTTTATTGTAGCAAGTGAAGCGGCGCAAGATATAGGATTTCCGCCAAATGTAGAACCGTGATCACCTTTTTTCATACATTTTGCCACATCTTCTTTCATTAAAGTTGCCGCCAGCGGCAACCCGCCGCCAAGCGCTTTGCCAAGAGTAATTATATCCGGTTCAATTGAGTAATGCTGACAAGCGAGAAATTTACCTGTTCTTCCAATACCTGTTTGAATTTCATCAACAATAAGTAAAATATTATTTTCATCACAAATTTTTCTTAGTCCTTTAATAAAATCATATTCACCTACTATAACGCCGCCTTCGCCCTGAATTATTTCAACCATAACAGCGCAGGTTTTATTATTAATTTTATCCTGACAGGATGCAAAAAAATTATATTCAGCATGAACAAAACCTTCTGTCATAGGTCCGAAATTTTCTTTGAATTTATTTTGTCCTGTTGCGGCTAATGTTGCTAAAGTTCTTCCATGAAAGGAATTTACAAATGTTATTATTTCATATTTTTCGCCGTTAAAATATTTTCTTGCAGCTTTTATTGCCAGTTCATTTGCTTCTGAACCTGAATTAGAAAAAAATACGCGGCTTGAGGAATTATTAAATGTCTTTTTGACTAATTCCCTGGCAAGTTCTTCCTGCAACGGTTCGGAAAAAACATTAGAAATATGCATATATTTAGAAAGCATATTTTTTATTGCCGTTAAAATAAGCGGTGAACGGTGTCCTAAATTAGTTACTGAAATACCGCAGAAAAAATCGGTATATCTTTTTCCACTTTTATCCCATATATATTTGCCGTCGGTTTTATCTATATCTATTTTAATTTTATTATAAACTTCTAAAAGATTTGATGACTGCGGCATTTTTATTTTATTTCCTTATTATCGTTCCTGTTTTTCCTTCATAATTTAGTAGATTTACTTTTTTAACTCCTCCTTTAAGAGCTTTTTCAGCTGAAAGAAGTTTCGGAATCATACCTTTTGAAACAGTTTTATTTTTTATTAACAAATTAATATCTGTAGCGATAATTTTTGAAATAATTTTATTATCTTTCAATACGCCGCCTGTTGAAGTAATCATATTTAATTCTTTTGCTTTTAAAGCAGAAGCTAAGGCAGCGGCAAAAAAATCCGCATTAACATTTAAGGCGTGACCATTATTAGATTGACACAGAGGACTTATAACTGGAACAATTTTTTCTTTAAGCAGTTTTAACAAAAACTCTGTTCTAATTTTATCCACTTCTCCTACATAACCTAATTTTTTATCAAGAAAGCGCGCAGAAGCAATATTCATATCCCGCCCGCTGATTCCAGCCGCAATAAATCCTTCGGCAAGCATTGAACAGGTAATTTCTTTATTTATAAGCCCGCTTAATACCATTTCTACTACGGCAATAGTTTTAGAATCTGTTACTCTTTGCCCTTCAACAAAGTGAAATTCTATGTTTAAAAGTTTCAGCCAATGATTTATAACATCTCCGCCGCCGTGGACTATAATAGTACTGCCGGGAATAATCTTTTTCTTCAAACCGATAATGACTTTTTTAATGCCATTGACAGCGGACATTCCGCCGCTGGAATTTAGAACAGAACCGCCTATTTTAAAAATAGTTATTTTCATTTCAAAAAGATGATACTTGAAGCAGCAGGTTCTTTATCAACAGATACCTTTCCTGTGAATTTATATCCATCGGAAGTTTTTTCATTTAATTCCACTTCTATTTCAAGACTATTTTTCGGTGAAATAACTTTCCGAAATTTCACTTTTTGAATTTCGGAAAGTTTCAGATTATTTTTTTTAACAAGAAGCATAGCTGTTTGAGCAATAGCCTCTACAATAAGAACACCGGGCATAACAGGTCTTTCGGGAAAATGACCTTCAAAAAAATATTCATTTCCCGTAAGATTCAATCTGCCGATTCCTTTTTTTTCTTTCTCTATTACTTCAAATTCATCTACCATCAGATATGGTTTTCTGTATGGCAGCAGGTTTTTAATTTCTTCTTTATGCATAATTTTTGTTCTTTTCTATACATTAAAAATAGCCCCTTTTAGTTAACTAAAATATTATTAATAAAAGGGGCTAAAATTCGCCAGAACATTAAACAACTCACTTCCAATATGGTGTCCAAATCAAAGATTTTAAATTATTTTTTTCTTCCTCTTGCCATCTTTGCTCTGGAAACATCACCGCTTTTATCTACATAATAAAGATAACCGGATTCTTTTTTAACTCCGACTTTTGCAACTTTTGTTGCTTTTCCTTTTTCTTTTCCGCCGCGTGCCATTTTAATTTCAGAGATATCTCCCTGTTTATCAACATAGTAAAGATAACCGCTTTTTTTTTCTACACTGGCTGTTGCAACTTTTTCTCCCATAATCATCCTCCTTAGATAATACTACCAACCTACTAAACTTATACTCTTTCAAAATCATAAAATATCAATTCAAGAAAACTTCATAAGCACAGAAATATGGAAGAGCAAAAATTAGTTTATTATTTTTTTCCGTGCCTCAATATTTATTTTTCCTTTATGTTTAATATCTTATAACAAATTTTTAATGGTTTGTCAAAGTTTGTAAGAGCAAATATTGTAGGAGCAAAATGAAAATGTCCCCTTTTAGTATAATGTTCCTTCCCAGATTAAATACCCTTCTTAAGTAAACATTTATCCCAGAATAATA
>CAZPHG010000143.1:0-2935 GCA_964586585.1 uncultured bacterium
CTTTCGGCCAATATGCTACATATCTACCATCATCTGCTTGATAAAATAGCTGTTCAGGAGAAGCAAATTTTCTTGCTTTAGTAAAAAATTCTTTTTCTGTATTTTTATTCCATAAATTTTTCATATTTTAATTTTGCGCCTCTCCTATGATTAGCCAGCCATAGGTATTTGCCTTGTAGATGAAATTCTACACCACTTGTTAAAGCAGAGCTATCTGATCTCTGTAGATGGAGGCAGAATTTTGTAATGCTTTAATTTCATTGTCAGTAAGTTTTAATTCAATAATTTTTTCTACTCCGCCGGTGCCGAGTATAACAGGCACGCCGATATAAATATCATCTATACCATACTGCCCTGTAAGATATGCAGAACATGGCAATAGTCGTTTTTTATCTTTTAAAATTGCTTCAGCCATTTCTATGCTGGAAGCCGCAGGCGCATAATAAGCGCTTCCTGTTTTTAAGAGCCCCACAATCTCGCCTCCGCCTTTTCTGGTACGGTCTATTAAATGAGCAATGGTTTCCTTATCTAAAAATTCACTTAGGGGTATTCCATTTATAGTTGTATATCTCGGCAGCGGCACCATTGAATCGCCATGCCCTCCAAGAACCATAGCCGATATATCTTTAACAGATATATTTAATTTTTCAGAAATAAAAAATCTAAATCTTGCAGTATCAAGAATGCCTGCTTGCCCCACAACTTTTTTTGCGGGAAACCCTGATATTTTCTTCGCATAATAAGTCATTACATCTATTGGGTTAGTTACCATTATAATTACACTTTCAGGTGCATATTTAGCAATATTCTCTGTGACTTCTTTAATAATCTCTGCATTTTTCTTTTGTAAATCTTCTCTTGACATTCCCGGTTTTCTTGCCAGTCCCGCAGTGATGATTACTATATCGGAATCTTTAATATTAGCATAGTCATTTGAACCGGTTAATTTAGTAGAAGAGTGCAATATAGGGCATGTTTCATTTATATCAAGTGATTTTCCCTGTGGCATACCGTTGACGACATCAACTAATACAATATCGGCAAGTTCTTTTTCAGCAGCAATAAAAGCTGCGGTTGACCCGACATTTCCTGCGCCAATAATTGAAATTTTTGCTCTTTTCATATTAATATTCCTCTTTTTTAATTTCGTCATAAATGTCATTTCCTCTAAAATCATTTATTACAATTAAGGGCATATCTAAAACTTTTAGTTTTCGGACTGCCTCAGTTCCTAAATCCTTAAATGCAATTACCTCTGCAGAAATTATGGACTTTGAAAGCAAAGCGCCGACGCCGCCTGTTGCGCCAAAATAAACTGCAGTATTTTTTTTAATTGATTCTATAACTTCTTTTGACCGTGGACCTTTGCCAATCATTCCTTTAACACCTGCTGAAAGGAGTAAAGGTGTAAATGGATCCATTCTGTAACTTGTTGTCGGACCTGCAGAACCTATAACATTTCCGGGTTTTGCCGGTGTAGGTCCGACATAAAAAATGACACTTCCTTTGAGTTCAAATGGAAGAGGCTTATTATCTAAAAGCAAGTTGCTGAGTTTTTTATGTGCGGTATCTCTTGCTGTATATATAATTCCGTTTAGTAAGACCCAATCGCCGATTTTTAGTTTTTTTATAGATTCATCTTTTAAAGGTGTTTTTATTTTTATCATAAAACTATTGTCTTACATCTTGCGGCATGGCACTGAATATTTACCGCAACAGGAAATGAAGCAATATGTCTCGGAAACTCTTCTATAAATAATTCAAGAGCCGTAATTTTTCCGCCAAGTCCAGCAGGCCCGATACCTAATTTATTTATTTTTTCAAGTAAAGCAATTTCAAGTTTTGCTATTTTTTCATCGGTATTGCGTTGCCCGATTTTTCTTAAAAGCGCTTTTTTAGCAAGATAAGCAACATAATCAAATGTTCCGCCAACCCCTACACCAACTATTATTGGCGGACAGGAATTAGCTCCCGCTTCTCTTACTGTATCTATTACAAAATTTTTTATTTCTTCAATTCCATCTGTAGGTTTGAGCATTTTTAAGCGGCTCATATTTTCGCTTCCGCCGCCTTTTGGAAAAACAGTTATTTTGACTTTATCACCTTGAACAATATCTATATGAAGAATTGGCGGAGTATTATCTTTTGTATTTTCAGGCGAGAAAATTGGCTTTTGGACAATTGATTTTCTGAGGTATCCCTCAATATATCCCTGCCGGACTCCATCGGAGACAGCATCTTTTAATGAACCACCTGTCAAATGAATATTTTGTCCGATTTCTAAAAAAATAACAGTAAATCCTGTATCCTGACAAATTGGAACTGAGGATTCTTTGGCAATAAGGGCGTTCTGAATAATCTGATCAAGTATTTCTTTTGAAAGTTTGGAGTTTTCTTTGGAGTGAGTTTTTTTTAATATAGATAAAACATCGTCAGGCAATTCGGTATTAGATTTAATACATAATTCTTTTATAATTTTGCTTATTTTTTCAATATTTATTTTTCTTACCATCTTAAAATAATACAAAATAAAAGAGAAAAAATCAAAAATTTAGGGATACTATTAACATTTTTGGTGGGTTTTAGCTATGGAATTTTATTTGACTTTGAGGTAAATGAAATATATTTTAGATTGAGGTTGGTTACAAATTATTTTACACCTACGATGAAGTCAATAAGTAAAGAGAGGATAGGAAGCAAAGTTATAAAGAAACACGATGAGCCAAAGACGCCGTGTCAGCGACTTCTTGAATGTTCATATATTAGCGATGGAGATAAAGAAAAATTAAAAAGAAAATATAGTGAATTAAATCCGGCGAAGTTAATGCGTGAGATACTTCAAATACAGAAGAAATTGTCGGTGGCAGTTAGAAAAAAAAGAGAGAAGCGGCATAATGGTTATGTTGGACAATGTAGTAAAAAATTTGTATAAATT
>CAZPHG010000144.1:0-2921 GCA_964586585.1 uncultured bacterium
ATGCTCACTATTATACATCAGTAGTGGTTTCTGAATACTTCTAGCCCAGTACCAAGAAAAATATGATAAATTTTAGTTCGAAACGAATTCTTGGCAAATATTTTCTTAAAAACCAGAGTTCTAACGCCAGCTTCACCGGCTGCCATAAGGGGCGCGGTTTTTTCGGCTCTTATGCAAAAAACCGTGTCGCTTATGGCAGTCCGCGTGCAAGCTATTGTTATGTGTTTGGACTTCATTTTTTCGCAACAATCAAGTCTTTATATTTTGTTATGGGTTATCAGAAGAAATAATTTTACTGCGAATATTTTTGTAAAACTCAGTTTCAGCAATATATATGCCTGACAAAAATATGCTTACAACCAGACCTATGCCGGCTATCCATGTTGAAATAGATATGTTTTTTGCAAGCCACTGAAGCGTTACCTTTTCTGGTTGTTTGAGAGGGAGGTATGTTGCTAATTTTTCACCACCACCATTTTCAAACAACACCCACTCTTCCGCTTTTATTATCAAGTCATTTTGATTAATGCTAAGTGGAGTAGTAAGTAGGTATTTACCCTTTTTTGGATTAAGTTCTCGAGTTTCAAATAATGCCCGTACTAACGTTTTTTTGTTTTCTTTTTCATTCGTCACTGTGTTGATAAGGTCTTCCGTAGAAATGTACTTTATTTGCAAACCAGGATTCGGGTT
This sequence comes from uncultured bacterium, assembly GCA_964586585.1. GTDB lineage: Bacteria > CG03 > SLGR01 > SLGR01 > CAZPHG01 > CAZPHG01. The sequence goes on from CAZPHG010000144.1 coordinate 691, forward strand.
TCCGATAAATGTATTTGTTTCACTCCTTCGTGTACGTCTAATATTTTGACCTTCTTCATCTACATACTCATTAATTTCTTCGTAGTTTCTTGGTTCATGCTCAAGAATAGAAAATATGATTGTTCCAGACATGCCAAGCCTTAAAACCTGATTTATTTCAAGACTAGCTTTTTCAGCTACTTCTTTAACTGTATAAAAGTCTAGCAAACTTATCTCCATTTTCAGTGCTGTGAATTTAACACATAACGCCTAAATCAGATGCCGTTGGCAGATATTCGATGAACTCTGACAAAGCACTGAATTTTGATATAAAAATGACCTTTGAAAACGAACTGCGCTGCCAACGGTCAGCTGGATTTTATTGTTATGTTTTTTTACTCATGATATTGTGTATTTTTCAAGCCATTATACACATAAAATTTATGAGAACAAATATTGTAATTGATGATGATTTAATGACGCACGCACTTAAAGCAACAGGATTGAAAACAAAAAGAGATGTTGTAGAGCAAGGTCTTAAATTAATAATACTCCGACAAAAACAGCAAGCAATACGAGGCTTGCGTGGAAAAATAAAATGGGAAGGTAACTTAGACGAAATGAGAACCAATAATGATATTAGTTGATACCAGTGTTTGGATTGACTATTTGAACGGTAAAGAAAGTTCACTGACAATAATTCTGGATAAAACTTTAATTGATGGCTTAGTTTCGATAGGCGACTTAATTCTTTTAGAAATTCTACAAGGTATAAAAGCCGAACAAGAGTACAACAAAACAAGGACAGCCCTTGCGCTCTTAGAGCAATATGAAATGTTTGGATATAATATGGTTGAAAAATGTGCCGAGAATTTCCGATTTCTTCGCAAAAAAGGAATCACTATCAGAAAGACAAATGATGTAATAATTGCAACGTTCTGCATTGAAAATAATTTACCTCTTCTCTTTAGTGATCGTGATTTTATACCATTTGTTGATCATCTTGGACTAATACCCGCCAGCTTTTAAACATAACGCCCGCTTCAGTTGACGTAAAAAGAGGCACTATTTTTGCGAATAGCAAAAATTGTGACGCTTTTTACGGTCAACTGCAAGCGATTGTTAGCCATTTATTTAAAAACCTCAGCAACTTTATGAGGAATAATATATGTTCCATCTAACATATGTTCGATTATTTGTATGGCAACCAATAATTGTTGTTTATTATGCTCTTTAACTTCATGTGCAGCATCATTACCAAGAACTCTGAGTTTATGAAGTGTCTCTGCGCCTTCGTTTGTAGCAATTGATTTTTCTTTTAGATCATCTATTTTCTCAAAAAGAGTTTTTCCTTTTGCATCTAAATCTTTACATATTGTTTCAATTAATGCCCTAATACCTATGCCCGCTAATACATTTTGTTCATTTTCTATAGCTAAAATAGTTTCTTTATATATACATTGAACTTTAGTTGGCAAGAGATAGCTATTAATTGCTTTAAGACCTTCAGATCTCCCTGGGTAATATTTTACTGTTTCATTAAGGATCATTTCACCGTCATGGCCGTAATCGAAATCCTCCGAAAAAATAGAAACAATTCTGAATGATACAATCTCACATCCTAAGCATTGAATTATTTGATTTTGACTTTCCCAGCTAACTCCCTGACCATTTCCGCAATCCTCACTACCTTTTTCAAGGTACGATGAGACAATACTATGAAAAGTTTCTCTACAACATTCCTTACAAACTAGCTTATGACTTTCTTCAAGATTTTTCTCTAAAGAATATTTACTGACAACTTTATTCATATTATTTTCAATAGGAAATTCATGTGGCTAACGCCTAAATCAGATGCCGTTTAAAGTGGCAGGGCTTTTGCGTCTTTTTGCAAAAGGCATGACGCTTTAAACGGTCAGCTGGATTTTTTTGTTAGGCTATTTACACCGTAACAAAGTATTGAAGTACAACTTATTCTTCATATATTGGATATTGATGAGGGTTTTGACCAATCTCTTTTATAACTTTAGGATACTCTATTTTTGCATCTACTTCTTTTTCTTTTTTCCTTGTTTTGGCTATCCTAAATGTCCATCTATCTCCATAGTCAAAGATATAATACAATTTTATATTGGGTGGTAATGGGTATATATCTTTTATATATGTACTATAAAATACATCTTGTCTTACTTCCCAACTTTCATTTTCCGTAAATATGATTTTTCTATTACTTGAACGCCGCCCACCAAAAA
>CAZPHG010000145.1:0-2871 GCA_964586585.1 uncultured bacterium
TCCAACGCAAGATTAGCCTGAAATTTTACGAAATTTCTTTTCGCTTTCCGCCATAGTGCCGCTCGAAGCCACGCTTGGAGTTGCTTATAGAGTCGGGACTATCGGAAAATTTGAAGAAATAATACCCGAAATAAAAATTCAAGATATTTAAAAAATATCAATTAAAAGGTATAATGGAAACATTATGAAAATAAAAATGAATGACTCAAAATTAAAAAACATTAAGGAAGTAAGTTTTTGGAAAAATCAGAAGGCGTAAAATATAAGAATCAATGGTGGGGAATAGATATGACGAAGTTTTTGGTTGGCAAATTAGGCTGGGTATATCTTGTTGTAGTAATTGACTGGTATACTAAGAAGTTGATTGGTTATAAAGTAAGTATGAGATGCCGAAGCGGTGAATGGAAATCTGCGCTTCAAAAGGCTGTTAATACAGCCTGCCCTAAAGGTAGCCGTGAATACGCAATCAACTTGATGGAGGATAATGGATGTCAACCTACAAGTGTTTCTTTTATGAATGAATGTGCGACGTTAGGTATCAATCAAGCATTTACCAGCTATAACAATCCCAAGGGCAATGCTGATACTGAGAGAGTCATAAGAACATTAAAAGAAGAGGGCATCTGGATAAGTGAATGGGAAACATTTGAAGAAGTCCAAAAAGGTATTGATTTTGGAATAAGAGATTACAATCGGGATCATCTTCATTCATCCTTAAATTATTTAAGTCCGAATGAATTTGAAAAGAAACTGGAGAATGCTACACTTTCTGCCGCTTAAAAGTGTCTTGACTTTTGGTATCGAATTTAAATATATTGAAAATGTGAAGTATCTTTTTGACTATAGTGTCGCTACGCTTGGGGACTTGGGTTTTATAAACAGAATTGGTTTTGGAGTCATGTCTTGAAAAAAAGAATTTTTAAAAATTTAATATCTGTTATTTCCGTATTGCTTATTTCATATATTGCTCTATTTGCCGGTGTAGCTCAGAGGAAGAGCAATCCCCTCGTAAGGGATAGGTCAGGAGTTCAAATCTCCTCACCGGCTCCATCTAAAAATATAATTATGAAAATAAGTTTGTTTTCAATATTTTTACTGCTTAGATGGCAATTTGCTGCTTCAAAAGGAGTTACTTCTTTCGGTCGGCTCGGATTTACTCACAGAGTGGGGATGGAGTTTCCAATATAATGGATGTACTATTATTTTTATTTTTTATTGTTCTTCCTTTCTTTAGAGTGTTTGGAGGCTCTCTCCTCGAAAATCTACATAATATAATTGCAATTGCGGGAATCGGCGGAGTAATTTTCGGAATTCTATTTAATAAACTTAACGAATATACCGATTGGCTGCTCAAATATATGATACCTGTGCTTTTAAGTACTATTGCAATTCATTTTTTTCTAAGAACACATGATTCTGCTCAAATTAAAATAACACTGCTTGAACTTGGCGGACCTCTTGTCTTAATTATTTGGCTTATAAAAAGAATAAATATGCGTAATTTTAAAATAAATGCATATAGAAAAAGTATATTAATTCCCGCGCTTTGTGTTCTTGGATACGGTATTATTTCTTTTGCTCTTTCGCAGTTCAAGTTAGAGACCTTTGAAGATGGTCTTTTGCGGAGAATTGCATATTTAGGTGTATTTATAGTAGTGATTTTTGAATTTAATCATAAAGAAGATTTTAAAAGAATACTCAATTGGGTATTAGCATCTTGTTTTGTAGTAGTTACCTATGGTTTTATTCAAAGAGCCGGCTTGGATTGGCATATCTGGGCAGGTGCTTTCGGGCCCAGGGTATTTTCTACTTTTGGCAATCCTAATTTTTTTGCCGCATGGCTAGTTTTAGTTCTACCTCTTATTCTTTCAAAAATTATGCTTACAAAAAAATGGTATTACATAGTTTTTGCAATTGCTATTATACTTAATCTTTTTTATACCGGAACAATGGGTAGCTGGGTTGGGTTAGGAGTAGAGATGGCGGTTTTTGTTGTTGTGGCAATTTTATATCTTATTAAAGGAAATCCTGAAAAACTTAAAAGGATAGCAAAATTGATGGTAGTTGTTATACTTATTATAGTTGCAGGTGGTGTGACTTGGGTTTCTATTAAAAGGGTAGATTCAATAAGATTCAGGCTTTTTACATGGGGCGCCACTATGAATATGATATCAGAGCCGATTTTTGTGCATCCGATAAAAGCAGTTATATTAGGACATGGCATAGAGACATTTAGTCTTGTTTATCCGGCATATAGGAGACCTGAAATTTTTCACATTGAAGGAAAACATAATACCCAGACCGACCATGCTCACAACGAATTTTTAGAAATTTTTTTCGATGAAGGACTTATAGGGCTTACAATTTTTCTATGGTTTTTAATAAGCATATATAAAGGGGCGTTTAATAGATTATCAATGGTTAAAAAAGCCGGCGCTATTTCTTCCAATGAGTTTTATCTTGTGGGACTTATGGCAGGTACGCTTGGAATGCTTGCTCACGCCGGAGTAAGTGTTCATATCAGATTTGTTTCGTCCGGATATATATTATGGACATTTTTAGGATTGTTGGTAGTTCTGACATCTCCTTCTCAAAAATCTCTCGTAAAACAGGAGAAATTAAATACAGGGCCGGGATTGCTTTTAATTTTGGTGCTTATAGCGGTTGCTGTTGTAAGTTCAATAACATCATCCCGAAGATTTCGGGCAAATATATATCATAACAGAGCTATTGCTTTTTCCAAGCAGAGAATGTGGGACAGGGCGATTTATTATTATGATAAAGTTCAGAAGTATCACCCGTCATTTGTAATGGCACATTATTTTGAAGGTAATGTATATAACGATATGCTTTCTGAGGCGCTTCGCAACA
>CAZPHG010000146.1:0-2864 GCA_964586585.1 uncultured bacterium
TAATTTCTCTTTCATCACACGAAAATGAATACGGTGAATTAATCTTTTATCACATTTCGGACAAAATGTAGAATTATATTTATGTCCCGGAACATTTCCTATCGTAGCATAATGCAATCCCACTCTTTTAGCAGTCTGATGCGCCATTTCTAATGTTCTAATCGGAGTGCGAGGCAGATGTGTTAATCTAAAGGAAGGAACAAATCTGGAAAAATGTACAGGAACATTTTCACCTAAATTTTCTTTAATCCAGATACACATCTCTTTTATTTCATCAGGACTATCATTAATTGTAGGTATAACAAGATTTACAATTTCAAGCCAAATCCCTTCCTCTTTAATAATCTTAAGAGATTTCAATACCGGCGCAAGTTCACCCACAAATATCTCTCTATAAACTTTTTCTGAAAAACCTTTTAAATCAACTGTCATTGCATCTGTATATTTTAAAAGTTTTTTAAGCGGCTCCGGCTCTATTGCAGCATTTGTATGCCATAAAATATTCAAATCTGCTTCTTTTGCAAGCACCGCTACATCATAGACATATTCATAAAAGACAATAGGGTCATTATAAGTAAAAGATATAGTTGGAACTTTTTTTATAAGAGCCAATTTAATTACTTCATCCGGTGGTAAATCATAAGTACGAAGATCACTGGGGCTTGACTGTGAAAGATGCCAGTTATGACACTGCTTGCATTTGAAATTACACCCTACTGTCCCTATGGCAAGCATATTTGTCCCAGGCAAATTATGAAGTTGCGGTTCTTTTTCAATAGGGTCTATATGAACTGCTGAGGGCTGGGAGTGAACTAAATTGTATAATATTCCGTTACGATTTCCCCTTACTCTGCAGAAACCGCTACCACCTGAAGGAATAGCGCATTTTCTAAAACATATTTCGCATTTAACCCATTCGTTGTCTAATTTTTGATAGAACATAGCTTCTCGCAAAAAAAATCCATTTTTCTTTGCCAAGATCTTTTTGGTTAATAAATTAGACAATCCTAAAAAACCGCCGAAACAAAATAAAAACAAAGCACCTTTTTTCAAAAAATCTCGTCGTGAAATATATTTTTTAAACATTCCTCACCTCCTTTTTGAACTAAGAAGTTGCCTGGCTAACCTAAAAACTTTCTCAATACTCCCGCTTCTTCAATTAAGTTTGTTATAATTATATCATCATTATTTTTCTCTTCTAACAGCAATAATATATTTGAAGTAAGATTTTTATGAATAAGATCTCTGTTTATCTGAGGACCGATTGGAATTTTCAGTAATTTTTCTATCAATTTCAGATCTTCTTCTATATTCTTCAAATTAGGATATTTGCTTTTAAGTCTTTTTATATTTTCTCTATTAACATAACGACAAGCTTCTTTTATATCAAAAGCAAAATTTAAATAGAATTTATTTAAGATTTCGTTCAATCCTTCCTGTTGAATTCTCTTTAACGCTCTGCCGACGCCTATAATCTCAGGCGGAATACCAAGAGAATACAAAGAACAGGTAAAAGTAATTGCGCGCGGCATTTGGATTCCTTTTTTAAACTGACGGGGATATCCGAACAGTCCCGTATGTAATCTTCTTTCTCTACGGCGCGGAACAAATTTAGAAACATCGGTTATAAGACCTGCTATTTTTGTGATGTCTTTACGGTAGTAATTTTTAAATATATTTATAATTTTGTTCAACGCTTCTTCTTCTTTCTTTTTTAGAACAGGATGGATAGTCCGTTTGGTAAGTTCTCTATTTAATAGACTTACCGCTTTTTTTACATTTTCCTGAGGATTATCGTAGCGAAATGATGACTGCACGGTTACAGTTTTTATACCACTATATTCTTTAAGAAAATTTTTGATATTGTCCGGCGAAAGATGCCCTCTAAAAGGAACGCCGCCACATCCGATAATCGGGTACATTTTAACACCTGTTTTTCGGGATACTTGATATATTTTTGCAATAGCAATTTTTGCCGCAAGCACTGCTGGAACCAATCCATAATTCAAAGCCGGATCGGAACGGGCAATAAAGGGGCGAATATATTTTAATTTTTTAATGTTTTTTAACCCCTTTTTTTCATAAAGATGTATATACCGTTCAAGTAATTTATCAATTTCAATTAACTGGGGAATATCTTCTACTAACGGAATGATTTCAATAATAACGGGATTACCGCTTCCAATTTTTGCTTTTGCATCTTTGCTCACAAGATGAGCTAATTCTGCGAATTTTGTTTGAAGATATATTAACTGCTCTGCCTCGGTTACCATAGGAAGTATTACTTCAAATACAGGCGGACAATGGGTCCCGACTAATTTAGCTACATCATAAGCAGTGATGATATTTGCAAACCCTCGCAGTATTCTATAACTTCCTTTTTCAATCCAGATATTTGGAAATCTATATGTAAGAAATATGTCTTTTCCGAGAGGATTTTTTTTAAAATAATCAAAATTATCTTCAAAAAGTCGCTCAATTACCGCTTCATCTACATATTTCCCCTCCCAATCCCACATAAATTCATCACATTTTAACTCGGAAAAAGAAATATGGCACTCTTTCACTTCATTTCTGGCATTAATAAAACTTTCGCCCAGCCACATCGCCTTTGAGGCATTGTCGGGATGCTGGGTAAACATGGTTTTAGGAATTTTTCTCATCAATTATTTCTCCTTTTCTAAAATTGTAAATAACGATATCCGGTATTAGCAGCTTCAATATTTAACTTTATAATATTTTCTTTCTTTCCTTTTAACACTTCGGGAATACTTTTTAATAAATTTTCTAATCGGACAATTTTTTTTTCGAAAATAAGAGCCCCAAGCATAACTACATTCAATACAAGATGATTCCCGCATTTT
>CAZPHG010000147.1:0-2861 GCA_964586585.1 uncultured bacterium
AAAGGCACAAAGAGTTGTTCCAAATAAAGTATTCCAGACATTGGCTATGGGTAAGCCGGTTGTAACGGCAAAAACACCAGCAGTTAGGGAATTTTTCAAGCACAAAAAAAATATTTTTCTTTGTGAACCGGCTGATGCTAATTCTTTGGCGCAGGCAATTCTTATATTAAAAAAGAATGAAAATCTTCGCCGTGAAATTGCCGCTAATGGTCGACAGCTTATTTGCAGAAAGTTTAATGTTTCTGCCCTGTCAAAACAAATCAATGAAATTATTGTTGACAAAAAATTCAAAGTATAGCATACTTGTTAAAAAAGCGGACTTTAAAAAATATGGGAGAGTTTATGGGGAATTTCCAACAAAATGGATAAGATAACAGTGAATAAAATCCTTATCAAAGGCGGTTTATATAACAGGTGTTGGTATCAAAATATATTTGACTTTTTTTGATAGTATAGTAATATGCAGACAAATGAATATAGAAAAATTTAAAAATAGTTCAACGGGACATCTTATTAAAACTTCGGCAGATTGTTGGGCATTTATACCTGCTCCTTTACCGCCATTAGGTTTAGATAAGTTTTCAGCAGAACTTGTTGAGATATTGTCAGAGGCAGACCGTGGTATTGGAGCGTTGCGGTCATTGGGTAATATTATCCCTAATCCTGATTTATTGGTTACTTCTTATATTAGAAAAGAGGCAGTTCAAAGTTCAAAAATTGAGGGGACTCAAGCAACACTTTCTGATATTTTTTATTACGAAGTATTAAAAGATAAGCCAAAACATAATGATGTGCAGGAAGTTTTGAATTATGTTGCGGCGATGAATTATGGAATTAACAAACTTAAAAAACTTCCACTCAGTTTACGATTAGTAAGAGAAATACATTTGAAACTTATGGAAAATATCAGAGGAGAAGAAAAGCACCCGGGTGAATTCAGAAAAACTCAGAATTGGATCGGGCAGCAAGAATGTAGTATATCTGATGCAACTTATGTTCCCCCGCCTGTTATAGAAATGAAAAAGTTACTCAATCAGTGGGAAAAATTTTTGCATGCCGATACTTCTCTTGCTCCTCTCATTAAGTGCGGTATAATGCACTATCAATTTGAAGCAATCCATCCTTTTCTTGATGGTAACGGAAGAGTTGGGCGGCTTTTTATAATTTTTTATCTTTGCGAAAAAGGTTATCTTACTTATCCGATTCTTTACCTTAGTGATTTTTTTGAAAGATACAAAAGCGAATACTACGAATTGCTTCTTGGGGTTAGTCAATCAGGTAATTGGGAGAAATGGTTGAAATATTTTATTCGTGGAGTTGCTGAACAAGCAAAAGTTGCTGAAGAAACAGCTTATAAAATTTTAAATCTTCAAAAAAAATATCGTCAGCGACTTCAAGTAGAAGCAGTTGCTGTCGTAGTTTTTCGGTTATTGGATATGTTGTTTTTGAATCCATTTATTACTTTGCCGGGAGTGAGTAATCGACTAAAAATAACCTGACCTACTGCTAAAACAGCGGTTGGGCATCTTGTTAAATTTGGAATTTTACATGAAGTTTCCGGTCGTAAGCGTGGTAGAATCTATTGCGCTAAAGAACTTCTTGATATTTTAATGTATAGGAAAGTATAAACCACAGGTGAACACAGATGACCACAGAAAAAGAATTTCTCTATTAACAGTGTTTATCTGTGGTTATGAAATTTTCTTGAAAAAATAATGGTTAGGAATTAAGGAAAAATGCGTATGAATATAGATAAAATTTATAAAGTTTTTTTGAATTTAGGAATAACGCTTTTAGCGGTGGGCATTACTTTTTCTATGTCTTTAATGAGTATTGCCATTGGTTTTTTGTTTATTGCATTTTTAATACGGCTTTTTGAAAAGAAATTAAAATTTTATTCCACAGGGCTTGAATTACCGCTGGCGCTCTTTATTGGTTTTTACATATTAAGCGCGCTTGTTGGGCAAAATCCACTGCATAGTATAAATAAAATTCGCTTCGATTACTGGTATATTTTACTTTTCTATTTTGTGATATACCTTTTTAGTGAAAAAGAAATCAATAAATTTGTTAAAGTGTTGGGGTGGGCTACAGTTGTTGTCAGTGTTTTTTTCATAAGTTTATCTATAATAGGGCCTGCGTTATGCGATAGTTTTCATTTTGCAGGCAGAACCGGAATATTTGATATCAGATTTGAGCAGAAAGCAGATATTATGGGTATTTCAATTTATAGAGCTAAGGGTATATTAGGACATCACCTTACATTTGGCGGACAGATTATGATGCTTACTTTTTTATCTTATGCCGCATTTAAAAAAAAATGGGTAATTGCTATTGTTGCGGTTGCGGTATTTTTTAGTTTTGCCTACAGTGCATGGCTTGGTTGTGTTTTGGCTGCTATTTTTTTTCTTTCCTACTTTAAAAAGAAATATATTACTGCTTTTTTAATTATTTTAATATTTTTTATTGTGCTTTTATCGGTGCCGGGAAATATGCAGAGAGTAACGGATAAGTTTGCTGATAGAATTAATATCTGGAAAGTATCTCTAAGCATGGTTAGTGAAAATTTATTGTTAGGTATAGGAGCAGGTAATTATACAGAGATTTTTGACAGGGACTATAAAGAAAACTTTCCAGGCTCACCCTACGGTGCAAGAACGCATCCGCATTCTATTTATCTTACCGTTCTTACAGGTGGAGGTATTCTTACATTTGCCGCTTTTATCTTTTTCTGGTTCAAATTTTTTTATCTTTATCTAAAACCGCCTGACGGTAAATACAAAATTTTACATATTATGTCAATTCTATCAATTACAGGTATTTTATTTGCTGGAGTTTTTCAAAACTATCTTACTGATTCA
>CAZPHG010000148.1:0-2846 GCA_964586585.1 uncultured bacterium
GAGCGCTTCTTAGAAGAGGCAGATTTGACAGACACATAGGAGTGCATCCGCCAAATCAAAAAGAAAGAAAAGAAATTTTTCAACTGCATGCGAAAAATATAAAATTAGATAAATCTATTGATTTTGATGTTCTCTCCCGTAGGACTCCTGGATTTGTCGGTAGTGATATAGCAAATATAGTTAATGAAGGTGCTCTTTTAGCTGGCAGAGAAAATGCAGATTTTGTAAATCGCCACCATATGGAAGAGGCAATTGACAGAATTATTGCCGGTCCCGAAAAGAAAAGCAGATTAATATCTGAAGAAGAAAAATCAAAAATAGCTTTTCATGAATCAGGACATACTCTTTTAGCGCTTCTTTTGCCCCATGCTGATCCGGTACATAAAGTATCAATCCTTTCACGAGGTCCTGCGCTTGGTTATACAATGCAGCTGCCGTTAGAAGATAAATATCTCACTTCAGAATTCGAAATAATGGATAAATTAATAGTTCTATTAGGCGGGAGATCGGCAGAAGAAATAATATTTAACGAAAAAACAACAGGCGCTCACGATGATTTGAGAAGAGCCACTGAAATAGCTTATAAATTAGTTGCCGAATACGGTATGAGCGAAGAATTAGGACTTCTTACTTTTCAACGCGACAGAGATAAAATATTTCTCGGCAAAGAGTTGGCACAAGGAAGAGAGTATTCCGAACAAACTTCGCGAATGATAGATGAAGGAGTTAAAAATATAATGGATACTTGTCATAAAAAAGCACTAAAATTACTTACAGAAAATAAAAGTACTTTAAAAAAACTCGCAGCAGAACTTATAAAAAGAGAAATAATAGAAGGTGCTGAAATAGAAAAAATAACAGGTATAAAGATGAAAAAAAACGGCGAAGTAAATGAATAAAGAGAAAATAAAAAAAGCAGTCCGGGATTTTTTGACAGCTATAGGAGAAAATCCCGAAAGAGAAGGGTTAAAAGATACTCCGGCAAGAGTTTCAAGAATGTGTGAAGAGATATTTTCATCTTATAAGAGCAATGTTCAACCGTCTATTGTATATTTTCAGGAAGAGAGTTATTCAGAAATAATAATAGTAAAAGATATTGATTTTCATTCTATGTGCGAACATCATTTACTGCCGTTTTATGGTAAAGCTCATATTGCTTATATTCCTGAAAAAGGAAAAATAACAGGTCTTTCAAAAATTGTAAGATTAGTGGAGTCGCTATCTAAAAGACTTCAATTACAGGAAAGGATTACCGATGGCATAGCTAATTTTATGGTTGAAATCCTTAATCCGTTAGGCGTTATGGTTGTAATAGAAGCAAAGCATCTTTGCATGATTATGAGGGGAGTAAAAAATCCGCAGTCATTAGTAATAACTTCTGCTATGAGAGGAATATTTCTTAAAGATGCTCGCACTCGCACTGAGGCGCTTGCTCTTATTAGGGGTTGTAAATAAATAAGATTTACAATCCATTAGAAATTGAAAATTTCAGAGATTCCCACATCAGCAACTGCTGGCCATTTACAACCTCTTATTATGGGGATATTAAATGTTACTTCGGATTCATTTTTTGACGGCGGAAAATATTTAAATATTTCATCGGCTTTTAAAAGAGCAACTGAAATGGAAGAAGAAGGGGCTGATATAATTGATGTAGGTGGCGAATCAACCCGCCCAGGTTCATTTAGTATATCTAAAGATGAAGAAATTGAAAGAGTTGTTTCAGTTATAGAAAAAATTTCTGCTGAAATAGATGTCCAAATATCCTGCGATACTTCCAAAAGTGAAGTTGCGGAAGCGGCGCTTAAAGCCGGCGCGGTTCTGATAAATGATGTTAATGGATTTAGAGATTCCATGATGATAAAAACCGCATTAAAATATGGCGCGGCAATCTGTATTATGCATATGAAAGGTTGTCCTTTTAATATGCAGGTTCATCCTGTTTATGATGATATTTTATGTGAAATAAAAGATTTTCTTTTTAAGCAAGCGAAATTATGTGAAAAATCAGGAATTGTCAGAGAAAATATTATAATAGATCCGGGAATAGGGTTCGGAAAAACCGTTGAAGATAACATAAAAATATTAGCAAATATAAAATATTTCGGTGATGAATATTCTCTACTTGTAGGAGCGTCGCGAAAATCATTTTTAGGGGCAATATTAGATAATTCTGTTAAAGAGCGGTTGGCGGGTTCTATTGCCGTATCTTGCTATTTAACTTTGAAGGGGGTTCAAATTTTACGGGTTCATGATGTGAAAGAGACAAAAGACGCAATAAAAATTATTCAAAAATTATCAAATAATGACTGAAATTTATATAATAATCAAAGATATATGGCTTAGCTACTTGCGTCATATAGCTGATATACTTTTAAGCGCATTCATAATATATCGCTTATTTATTTTTGTGCGCGGAACAAGATCGGTTCAGGTACTAAGGGGTATTGTTTTATTATTTTTAGCTACCATTCTTTCAGGATTTCTTGACCTTGTTCTTATCGGATGGATACTCAGATGGTTTTGGGTAGCTGGCGCAGTTGCAATGGTTATAGTTTTTCAGCCGGAAATAAGAAATTTTCTCGCGCATCTTGGTTCGGGAAAACTTACAAGAATCATTCTTCGCGGAAAGGCGGAATTTATTGATGAGGTATTGAAAGCGTTAAAAAATATATCACAAAAAGGACAAGGTGCTCTTATCGTATTTGAAAACGATACGGGACTTAGAAACTACATAGATTCCGGAATATGGATAAACGCCGAAGTGAGTGCAGAGATTATAGAAACAATATTTACACCGCATTCGCCACTTCATGACGGCGCAGTAGTTTTTTCGGGAGATAGAC
>CAZPHG010000149.1:0-2843 GCA_964586585.1 uncultured bacterium
AAAATCAATAGATTATTTAAGAGAAAAAGGCAAGGCAAAAGCTGCAAAGAAATCACTTAGAAAAGCTTCAGAAGGAATAGTATATTCATATATACATCCCGGTTCAAAACTCGGAGTTCTTGTAGAAATAAACTGTGAAACTGATTTTGTGGCAAGAACAAATGAATTTAAAAATTTAGTGAAAGAGATAGCAATGCATATTACAGCGGCTTCACCTTTATATGTAAAAAGAGAAGAAGTTGTCGATGAACATATTGAAAGAGAAAAAAATATAATAATCAATCAGTTAAAAGAACAAGGCAAGCCGGAAAACATTATCGATAAAATAGTAATCGGAAAATTAAATAAATTTTATAGCGATATTTGTTTGATGGAACAGAGTTATATAAGAGATGATAAAAAAACTATGAAAGATTTACTTGAGGAAACAATAGGAAAATTAGGGGAAAATATTCAAATTGCGAGATTTGTTAGATATGAAATATAAACGAATTTTAATAAAATTAAGCGGCGAAATGTTAGGAAAAAAAAGCGGCGGTTTTTCAGCTGAAGCAGCAGAGACAGTTGTACAAGAATTAAAATCTATACTCTCATCGGAACTTGAAGTAGCAATTCTAATCGGCGGTGGCAATATAGTGAGATCCCGTGATTTAAAAGGTATAGATAGAGTAGAGGCTGATTTTATGGGCATGACTGCAACAATAATAAACGCACTGGGATTAAAAAATATATTGAATAAATTCAATATACAAGCAAAAATTCTCAGCACCATAAATTTAAGCGGAATAATTGAAAAATTATCCGTAGATCACGCAAATAACTATCTTAATGAAAACAAAATAGTTATTTTCGCCGGCGGAACAGGCGCTCCGTTTTTTACTACCGATACTGCGGCGGCGCTTAGGGCGCTTGAAATAAAAGCAGATATTGTCTTAAAAGCAACAAGGGTTGATGGTGTTTATGATAAAGACCCTGAAAAATTCAATGATGCGAAACTCTTAAAAAATAAAATTTCTTTTGATGAAGCGCTAAAAAATAATTTAAATGTTATGGATATGACTGCTATTTTGCTTCTTAAAGAAAATAATATTCCTGTCCGAGTATTTAATTTTCTTAAAAGCGGAAACTTAAAGAAAATCATTGCCGGTGAAGATATAGGAACATTAATAAAAAAGGGTAGAGGATAGGGGGTATAGTGGGGAGGCAAGTATGGATTGTAAGAAATAGAAAAAAGTAATCAGATTAAAATGGGTAAAGTTCTTGAAACACTTACCTATGAATTAAGAGGAATAAGAACAGGGCGGGCATCATCGGCAATATTAGAGAGTATAAGAGTTGACTGTTACGGACAAACGATGCCTATAAATCAACTTGGCAATATTACTATTCCGCAACCCCGACTGATAGAAATAAAACTTTGGGACGAGAACTCTGTTCAGCCTACTGAAAAAGCAATAATCTCTTCCAATCTTGGATTTACTCCTAGCATAGATGGCAATGTTATAAGAATACAAGTTCCAAGTTTAACTTCCGAAAGACGCGAAGAACTTATAAAAAGTGCGCATATTATAGTTGAAAATTTTCGTGTTGAAATAAGAAATATAAGAAGAAATATAAACGAAGAAATAAAAAAAATAAAAAAAAGTAGCGAAATATCGGAAGATGAGGCTTTTAAAAGTTTAGATAGGGTTCAAAAAGAAACCGATAAGCATATTGAATTGATAAGTAATGCCCTGACTAAAAAAGAAAAAGAAATAAGAGAAGAGTAAGGGGGGTTGTAAATGAATAAAGTTTACTATTTGCCAGAGGTGATTTTAGAGCGAGACAAGGAGCAAAGAGAGCGGCGTAGCCAAAGCGCTACGCAAGCGATGAGCGACGCAGTCGTAGCCAAAAAGCGACCTGGCCCTTCGGGGAGTCCCATATTTGGCTCATTGCGGTTTGCTACGCTAAAAAACGATAGCGTATGTATCGTTTTTCTTAACGCTACGCACTCCTCGGTTATGTGTCACAGAGGACACACTGCCCTCGTCGCGCCTTGCACTGAACCCAAATCTGAGTCTCCAAATGTAAACCTTATTCATTTACAACCCCTTAATATACCCTTATGGTCGGTTTAATTCTTTTAGCTTTTTTTATGTATCATAAGCTTCTTGTCTATGTCTAACTCTGGTAATTAAACCCATTTATTGCAATAGAAAATGGAATTCGACAAAAAATCCAAGCATTTCTACGGCGCCAAAAAGGCTCAACCATACTCATCAGTATGCTTTCATTTTTTAGCTTGTATAAATACCCGTCTTTTTCGTCTCGGTTCTTCATTCCTATCGCAATAAATGGGTTAAAACTGAATTAGAAAATAGTTTATAGATTACTCTATAACTACCCACCCTATATCTCATTAGACCTTTAAATTTTCCTTTCAATCTTATTCCTTTTGCGGGGTCTTTTGAAAGAATTCTCTCAATTTTATCATAGACCTTTGCTCTTATAGAAATATCTATCTTTTTATAATCTTTGCGAGCTGACTTTTTATAATCTATTTTATATGCCAATGAGTTTTTTCATTTCCTTAGACGATATTATTTCATCATCTTTATCATTAAGCCTATCCAAAGCAATTTGATAGTCAGCATAATCTACTAAGTATTCTCTAAGAGCATGACGAAAAAGGAATGATTTTGTTCTTTCCGTAGTTTTGCAGAAATCCTCAACTTTTTTAACTTCATCATCAGTAAGACGAAATGATACTAAGTTTTTTATTTTTGATTTTGCCTTTCATCGTATAATGGAAAATTTCCCTACTTTCTTATGTCCCTGCTCATTGGAAATATAGAAAATATATA
>CAZPHG010000150.1:0-2795 GCA_964586585.1 uncultured bacterium
TTTTCTATATCCGAACTTAATGCCGTCTGACCGCCGACATCTTTTGATATTATTAAAAATTTCATCTTCTTTCTGGCGGCATAGACAGCTGCCGTTATCCCAGCAGGTCCCGCTCCAAGAATAATTAAATCATATAAAAGATTAGACATAATTATTTAATTTTCAGATGATGCAATCGGAGTAAATACTCTCGCCTCAAATTCCTTATCAAGCATAAAAAGTCCGCCCGGCGCATCTTTCATAAGTTTAATTTTTTCTATTAAATTACTTACATTATCTTCTTCCTCTACCTGCTCCGATACAAACCACTGAAGCATATTATAGGTAGCGTGATCTTTTTCAGAATCAGCTAATTCCACTAAATCATTTATTAATGAAGTTACCGCCTGCTCATGCTCATAAGTTTTTTCAAACACATCTAAAGGTGAATCCCATTCAGCTGGCGGCGTTTCTATCGTCTGAAGTATCACCTTTCCGCCTCTCTGAAAAAGATAATCATACATCTTCATAGCATGTGATAACTCTTCCTGCACCTGAATCTTCATCCAATTAGCGAATCCTTTCAGATTTACTGAATCAAAATAGGACTGCATTGCAAGATAAAGATATGCCGAATAAATTTCTCTGTTTATCTGCCTGTTTATAGCTTTTTGAATATTCTCTTTTATAGCCATAATAATCTCCTTCTTCGAGTTCAATAAATTGAACCTCTACTCTCTTTACCCTCTATCCTTTTTTTAATATGCGCTATATCTTTCCTACTAAATCCAATCCAGGTTTAAGAGTTTTTTCGCCAGGTTTCCAGCTTGCGGGACAAACTTTTCCTGTATTTTCTTTTACGAATATTGCCGACTGAAGTTTCCGCAAGAGTTCTTTTGCGCTTCTGCCGATACTATTATCATGGATTTCATATGCTTTCAGGAAAGATGAAGGATCAATAATAAAACTACCACGCAAAGAAAGTCCTTCTTCTTTAATATATGTGCCAAATGCTTTACATAATTTTCCAGTAGGGTCAGCTACCATCGGAAATTTTATTTTTTTGATAGCAGGAGAATTATCATGCCAGGATTTATGAACAAAAACCGTATCCGTGCTTACGCTTAATATCTCTGCTCCCAATTTCTTGAATTCCTCATAATAATTAGCAGCTTCTTCTAACTCTGTAGGACAAATAAAAGTAAAGTCGGCTGGATAAAATATCAAAACCAACCATTGACCTTTATAGTCGGCAAGTTTAACTTTCTTTATTTCCTCGTTTTGGAATGCCTCTAATTCAAAATTTATAATTTCATTATCTGTAATTTTCTGATTAATTTTTATCATAATTGTTTACCTCCAATTATTTTTTATATGTTTAAGGCTTTTTCTTCCTTAAGTTCCATTGCTCTTTCGCAACAGACAAGTTCTCCGCCTCCGACTACTTTCACGGAAACTACATTTCCGCATATACTACATTTATACACCTCGCCAACTTTTTTAACATTAACCATCTCCTCTCTCCTTTTTTATATCGATACTACTTCCTTTACTTCTGGGACTTCTTCTTTAAGAACTCTCTCTATTCCATTTTTTAAGGTCATCTGACTCATAGGACATCCGCTGCATGCTCCTGTAAGCCGCACTTTTACCTTGCCTTCGGGTAGAACATCTACCAATTCCACATCGCCGCCATCCATCTGAAGAGAGGGTCTTATTTTAAGAAGCGCCGCCTCTACTTTTTCCTTTATGTTTTCCATCATTCCACCTCCTTAAATCTATCTTTCCCTACACCGCAAACAGGACAAAGCCAGTCATCCGGCAAATCCTCAAAAGATGTCCCTTTTTCAACTCCTGACCCCGGGTCACCTTTTTCCGGATTATATATATACCCGCAGACAATACATTCATATTTTTTCGCATCCATTTTTTCATACTCCTTTTTTTTTATACATTTATGACATATACCCCTAAAATAACCATGAAATTCTTTTATTTTATTTTTCTGAACACATCTTTTTTTAAAATATTCGCAGTTAATACTTAAATCTATTATTTCTCCGCACACTTCACAAAAAAAATGAAGATGTTTTGAAGTAGTACCATCATATCTCGCATCTATATCCGGCATTATAATCGGTATAGCAAGCCCTTTTTCGGAAAAAATATTAAGTGTATTATAAACAGTAGTTTTTGATATAGTCGGAATCTCTTTAATAAATTTTTTATATATCATATCCACCGTTGGATGTTTTTTACTTTCTTTAAGATATTTTAAAATTTTTAATCTTATAAAAGTCGGCTTGATATTTTTTTTCAACAATTCTTTTATTATTGTAATCATTACAATTGTGTATTATATACATTTTTATTTGTTTGTCAAGTTTTCTAATTGCCTTGTCAGTTAAAAATGAAGGTATAATAATGAATATGTTTGAGTTTTTTAACTCTATCCTTCATCATTTTTAGAAAAATATGAGGGTTTATCGAATTTCGCTTTTTTGCCTTAAATCTATTTTTTTTTTAAAAGTTCTAATGCTTTTACCGCTATAAATTCTGCAACTAATTCAAAATTTATCATTAATTCCCACGGCTCGCCGCTTATGCCGAATCTATCTTTAATCCCAACCATATCCATTACAAGCGGAGTATTAAAATCTTTTAATGTATTTATTGTTCCGGCAACTATATTTCCAAATCCGCCAACTTGATGTTCTTCGCAGGTAATGATGGCCCCGCAGTCAGCTGCTGCTTTAATTATAGCATCTTTATCAATCGGTTTTACCGTGTGCATATCTATTACTCTTGTTTCTATG
>CAZPHG010000151.1:0-2778 GCA_964586585.1 uncultured bacterium
GAATAATATCGCCTTTTATCTTTACACATTCAGAAATTACAATTTCAAGAATATCCATATCTAAATTTAAAATACTTTCGATATTTTCTTCAATGTATCTTAAAAACTTTTCACCCTTAATTATACTATGTTTTATTACTTCTGCAAGTCCTGACTGAAATTCGCTTTTATCAAGCGTCTTTAAAAGTTCTACATCCGTATGAACATAAAGCGGCTGATGAAAAGTGCCGACAAGATTTTTGCCGCCTTTAAGGTTGACTGCTGTTTTTCCGCCTATAGCGCTATCTACCTGTGCTATTAATGAAGTCGGAATATTATAAAAAGGAAGCCCTCTTAAATAAGTTGATGCTACAAAACCGGAAATATCGCCGATAACTCCGCCCCCAAGCGCAATCAACGGTGTAAATCTTTCTACTCTCTCTTTAAACATTTTTTCATAAAGATATTCCGCAACAGCAATGGATTTAAATTTTTCGCCATCTTTTATTTCAATAAATAAAATATTAAAATCCGCTTTTGAGAGAGTTGTTTTTAATCTATCTAAATAAAATTCGGCAATATGTTCATTAGTTATAATAACAGCACTATTACAATCACTTAATTCTCTGAGGCGGAGTCCGAATTCATCTAAACTTTCAGACACCCGGACATTATAAGATGTTGCGGAAGTATTAATATTTATCAGCATTACTTTTCTTTCTTTCAATAAATTTGATTACTTCAACAGCAACTTCTTTTATTTTTTTATCTGATGTATCTATCATAAAGTCGCAATTCTCATAAAATTTTGCCCTTTTTTTAAGAATTTCATTAATTTTTTTAATAGGATTTTTCACATTAAGCAGCGGTCTATTAAAATTTTTTTTTGTTCTATTATGGATTGTCCCTGCATTGGCAGTTAAGCAGATAATAATAGAATTTTCTTTTAGTTCTTCCATATTTCGAGCATCTTTAACTACTCCGCCGCCAGTTGAAATAACATAATTATCAAGCAGAGATACTACCCGCACCGCTTTTTTTTCTATTTCTCTAAATTTTTTTTCACCTTCATTTTCAAATATTTTTTTTATTGATTTTTCTGTATCTTTTTTTATCATTTCATCTATGTCTATATACTTCATTCCGAGTTTTTTTGAGAGTAATTTACCTACAACGGTTTTTCCTGTCCCCATCATTCCTGTAAAAACAATATTCATTTCAAAAATTTATAATCTGTTTCATATAATTAACAAAATTTCTCTTCATTTCAATTAAAGAATCTCCACCGATTTTTTCTTTAAGAGATTTTGCTATCTCAAGCGCAACAACTGCTTCACCTACAACACCGGCAGCCGGAACTGCGCAGATATCACTTCGGACAATCTCCGAATCAACTTTCTTTTTTGTCTTTATATCTATAGATGAAAGCGGTCTTTTAAGCGAACTTATCGGCTTCATTGCCGCTCTGAATATAAGATGTTCGCCGTTAGTCATACCGCCTTCAATACCACCGGCATTATTTGAATTTCTATAAAATATTTTTTTCTTTTTATCGTATTTTATTTCATCATGAACTTCCGAACCATTGAAATTAACTGTATCAAAACCCAGCCCTACTTCCACTCCTTTTACTGCCTGAATTGACATAAGAGCGCCTGCGATTCTGCCATCAAGTTTTAAATCCCATTGAGTATGCGAACCAAGTCCGGGCGGCACGCCTTCTGCTACCACTGTAAATATACCGCCTATGGTATCGCCGCTTTCAGCAGCATTTTTTATAGCATCTACCATTTTCTTTTCAGCAAATTTATCAATACATCTAAGAGGGGATTCATCTGTTACAGACGGCACATCACGCGGAGAAAAGTTAAGCGCCTTTGCGCGGATGTCGCCTATTTGTTTAGTAAAACTCACTACATATATTTTAAATTCTTCCAATAATTTTTTTGCGACCGCGCCGGCAGCAACCCTCGTAGCTGTTTCTCGCGCAGAAGATCTTTCTAATATATCACGCATATCTTTGCGGTTAAATTTTAATATTCCAGATAAATCGGCGTGACCCGGTCTTGGACGAGTTAATATAAATTCATCCCGCTTATCTTCTCTATATACAGACATTATTGTTTTCCAGTTTTTCCAATCCTTATTTGCTATCGTCATACATATCGGACTTCCAAGTGTTTCACCAAATCTAATTCCTGAAACGAAATTAACTTTATCTTTTTCTATTCCCATTCTCTTACCGCGACCGTAACCTTTCTGCCTGCGGCTGAGCTGATGATTTATATACTCTTCATCTACGGTTAAACCCGAAGGAATACCTTCAAGTATAGCAACAACTGCTTTTCCATGTGATTCTCCGGCAGTAATGTATCGTATCATTTGTTTTCCTTTGTCCTTATATATTTTCTCATCTTTTCTTTTACCTCTTCTGTTATTTTTATTCCCGTCCATAATTCAAACGCTTTTATTCCCTGATAAAGAAGCATTCCTGTTCCGTCGGCTGTTTTTAAGGAAAGTTTTTCAGCATCTTTTAAAAGTTCTGTTTTTCGATTGTATATCACATCATATACCGCAATGACAGAAAGATTTTTTAAATGGACAGGCGGAGGACCTTCTTTCATACCAATCGGCGTAGCGTTTACCAACAATGCGGGAGGGCTGTCCCAATATTTAAGAGATTTTTCTGAAATTGCTATTAATTCAATATTATTTTTTGAGCCAGATATTTCAATATTAAAGTCATCTATTACTTTATTTGTTTTTACAATATCTTTATCATAAATAAAAATTTTCTTT
>CAZPHG010000152.1:0-2753 GCA_964586585.1 uncultured bacterium
TGCTAAGTTAGCAGGCGGCGTTGCTGTAATTAAAGTCGGAGCAGCTACCGAGACCGAAATGAAAACGAGAAAGTTTAAGGTAGAAGACGCAGTTAATGCAACACGTGCGGCTGTTGATGAAGGTATTATTGCTGGCGGCGGTATTGCTCTTCTTCACGCAATAGATAATATCAAAGATCTTAAAGGCGCCGATGCCGATGAAGAAATAGGTATAAATATTGTTAGAAGAGTTCTTGAAGCGCCGGTTAGACAGATTGCAATAAATGCCGGAGCAGAAGGTTCTGTTGTTGTTGAAAAAATCAATAATTCAGAAGAAGGAATCGGTTATGATGCTGAAAAAAATGAATATAGCAATATGATTGACAATGGTATTATTGATCCTGTCAAAGTGACCCGTTCGGCAATTGAAAATGCCGCTTCGGTTGCTTCCATAATGCTAACTACAGATTGTCTTATTACAGATAAACCTGAAGAGAGCAAAGATGGCGGTATGGGAATGCCGCCCGGTGGTGGTATGGGAGGTATGGGAGGAATGGGTGGTATGATGTAAATACTGCGTCCCCCCATTAAGCGGGTGCGAAGCGTTAAGCAAAACGACACAAAAGCGTCGTTTTTTAGCGTAGCATTCTTGAATTCTGATTGAAAACTTACAAAAAGCCACAATGCTGAAAGCGAATATTTTTATAATGATATCCGATGAAGTGTTGTGGCTTTTTTAGTTTAGAGTAACGAATTAAATACAAAAGAATTTAGAGGAGGATTTTTTGAGAGCATTAATAAGTGTCTATAACAAAAACTCAGTAGCGGGTTTTGCAAAAGAACTTACAAAACTCGGCTGGGATATATTATCAACAGGCGGAACCGCAAAACATTTAGAAGAAGAGGGGATAGAAGTCCTTAAAATATCTCAATTTACAAAATCACCGGAAATACTTTCAGGCAGAGTAAAAACTCTTCATCCAAAAATTTTTGCAGGACTTTTAGCGAGAAAAAATCAGTATGAAGAACTGACAGAATTAGGTATTCCTAAGATAGATTTGGTTTGCATTAATCTCTATCCTTTTCAAGAGATGGTTTCAGAAAATAAAAATGAAAATGAAATTCTTGAAAATATAGATATCGGCGGCGTTTCGCTCATCAGAGCTGCTGCTAAAAATTATAAAAATGTTATAACTATTTGTTCTATTGATGACTATGCTCAAACAATAAATCTTTTGAAAAATGGTTCGTTAAATAAAAAAATAAGAAAAAAATATGCTCTTAAAGCATTTGAAACTACTGCACAGTATGATACTTCTATCAGCCGTTATTTTTCTAATTATACTTCTTTGCGATACGGTGAAAATCCACATCAGAAAGCTGAATTGTATGGAACCATTCCCTATAAAAAAATAGCCGGCGAAAAAGAATTAAGTTTTAATAATTATGCCGATATGGATGCCGCTTTCAAAATTGTAAAAAGTTTTGAAGAGCCTATTAGTGTTATTGTAAAACATAATATTCCATGCGGCGCGGCAGTAGCTGATAATATAGAAGACGCTTTTATTAAATCTTTAAATTCAGATTCAATGAGTGCGTTTGGCGGAATTATAGGGCTGAACAGAAAAGTAAATAAAAAAATTGCCTCTGAAATTATAAAAAGTTTTTTTGAAGTAGTAATAGCGCCTGACTATTCAAAAGAAGCCATTACTATTTTTAATGAAAAACCTAATATGAGAATTGTTCAAGTGCTAAATGCAGATTCGGATAAAGATTATAGAAAAATATCAGGCGGGTTTCTTGTTCAGGATATCGATAATTTTGAAGGTGAAAAATGGAAAGTTGTCACAAAAAAGAAACCTACTTTGAAAGAAATGAACGACCTTAAATTTGCCTGGAAAATAGCCGGATTTTTAAAATCTAATGCGATAGTATTAGCAAAAGACGGACAGACGCTCGGACTTGGTTCTGGAGAAACTGCAAGAATAGTTGCATTAAAAGTTGCGTTAATGAAACTTGAACAGTTTTTTGGAAAAGAGAAAAAAGACCTTGTTATGGCGTCTGACGGATTCTTTCCATTTGCTGATGTTATTTACGAAGCAGCAGAGGCTGGGATTACTCATATAGTTCAGCCTGGCGGCTCTAAAAACGATGAAAAAGTTATTTCAGCTGCCGATGAATTTGGAATAGCAATGATTTTTACAGGGAGGAGGCATTTTCTTCATTGAAAAATAATTTATTTAAAGAATATTTATCAGGTGATACTTCATTTCATATTTTTGAAAATTATTTTACCGAATCAAATCAGAGATTTTCTGAAACTATTCTTACGCTTGGAAACGGATTTATAGGTTCAAGAGGAATATTAGAGGAAAATTCTGTCCGAAGTAATCCCGGAACTTTTATTCCCGGTATATATGACCGCTCTGGCGCTCAGGTTGAAGAACTTGTAAATCTTCCTAATCCAATAAATTTTATGATAGCTTGTGAAGGCGAAAAATTTGATATTTTTACAATGAAAGTTCTTTCGCATAAAAGAATTCTTGATATGAAAAATGGCGTTCTTGTTCGAAAGACAATATTCAAAGATGCGAAAAAAAGAAAATTTCTCTATAAATCCGTAAGATTTTTCAGTCAGGCAAATCCTCATATAGGAGCAATGAAAGTTTCACTTAAACTGCTTAAAGGATCGGCTTCATTTACCGCAATAAGCCGCACTGATGATTCTGTATATAACAGCGGCGGACTGATGCTTTCAAGAAGACGGCATTTTA
>CAZPHG010000153.1:0-2213 GCA_964586585.1 uncultured bacterium
AATGAGGGGAATGGAAATTTTACAGATTCTTTGATAGAAATTACTGATATGGAAAATTCCGCTTTTGCTGTTGGTGATTATAATAATGATGGAATGATAGATATAGTGTTAATGGGCTCAAATAGAACGGAACTTTATAAAAATATTGTCGGTGATTTTCAAAAGCAAGTTTTTAATGGGATTGCTGCAGAAAGCGGTGATATAGTATTTGTTGATTTAAATAATGATGGCTGGCTGGATATAGTTCAATCAGGGCTGGAGGATGTTGTTGGATTATCTAGCCCTTTTTCTGCTGTCTATAAAAGTAGCGCAGGGATAAATTTTGAAAAAATAAATAATCTTAATAAAATAGCTCATGGAAGTATATCGGTAGCGGATTATGATAATGATGGTGATTTTGATATTATTTTAACAGGCGCAACTGATGATAAAAATCTTGTTGAAGATAGCAGGATTTATAAAAATATATCAACTACGGACACTATAAATTTTTCCTCTTCAACTCTTCATCCGCCTGTCACTAATAGTTCAACTGCCTTTGGAGATGTAGATAATGATGGACATATCGATATTGTCATTGCAGGAAGAGAAAAACATAGTCCCGATAGATTGCGTTGTAATATATTAAAAGGGTCTGATTTTACCACTATTATTTCAACTATGGCAGAATCACAGTTTGGTTCTGTGACTTTTGTTGATTTTGATAATGATAGAGACCTTGATGTATTTGTCACAGGTCAAAATGTATACGGTACTCCAATAGGCAGACTCTTTAGAAATAATGAAGCTAATGCGCCAAGTTATAATCCCAATAATATACCGCCGCGGGTTACGGACTTCCATTCTATCTACTTTAATGATAAACTTTATATTATGTGGAATGACCCGTTGCAAGGTGATGAAGAAACGCCACCAGCCGGTTGGTATTACAATTTCAGAGTTGGAAGTTCTTCCGGGTCAGATGACCTTGTGCCTGCGAGATTTGGTTCGCCGTTTTTAGGAAATTTTCTTACAAAAGTAACAACTGCTACTTTTGACGATATTGACATTAAAAATGGAAATGTTGATGTTTCGAATTTTAGGCATGTAAGGGTATTAAATATAAGCAGTTTATCTTACTATTGGGCGGTTCAGACCATTGATACTTCACTTGGTTTTTCCTGGGCATCACCTTTTGATGATGTCTGGTCTGACCAACAAGTGTTTATAGATACAACCGGACCGATAGGGATTCCATCTATACCTACTGATGAAGGAAAAAGAAGCTATAATAAAAATCTGACTTTTAACTGGAATATTGGAACTGCTGAAGACCCTGAAACAGGAATTTTTGGCTGTTTTATTGAAATTAAAAGAATTGATGAGGGAGGAGTTGGAACCATTGTTAAAAGAAAAGAATTATCTGAAAAATTGACAAAAACTGTCTGGGATGCCGCCGGCAACGCTTCATATACTCATACAGGCATATTAAATAAGACATATAAAATAAGAGTAAAAGCGAGACATGGTTATGCTATGAGTATCCCAACAACTACATATAGGCCGGATGACTTTGGTGGAAAGCCATATGCGCTCTGGCATCCTTATTCCCCGCACTATACCAACTGGACGGACTGGAGCGACGGGATAAAAATTGTTAAATTACTGACGGTAAACAATAATTTAATAAGAAATCCGGGTGTTGGCGGTGATGCTGTTGAAATCGGTTATTCATTATTAAAAGACGGGCGGGTTGTTATAAGAGTTTTTAATATTTTAGGTGAACTTGTCCGAACTGTAATAGATGAGTATGTTAAAAAAGGTGAAGAAAAAATTGAAAAATGGAACGGGTTAACCAATAATAATGAAATTGTTGCAAGCGGTGTATATTTTATCAACATTAATGTAGTAGGTGGCGAGGATACACAAAAGGTAGTTGTAGTGAAGTGAAAATATTTTTAATAGTAAACTTTTTTATATTGTTAAATGTCCCTCTTTTTGGTTCAGGCACTTCAGGTGGGACAATCTTAAAATATTCTCCCGGTGTTAGGCAGGCTGCGCTTGGAGGCTCCGGAACTGCACTTAAAAATGATTTTAGCTCTATAAATTTTAACCCTGCAATTCTTTCAACGCTGCAAGGTATTAATATCTCTATGCTATACGACAAATTGTATTTAGATACAAGAATCTACTATATAGCAGCAGGAAAATCATTTGATTTAATAGATGTCGCT
>CAZPHG010000153.1:2223-2704 GCA_964586585.1 uncultured bacterium
ATCAAGGTGGCAATATAACTATAAATGATATTGACGATGAATTAGATGGGCAGACATTGACTGCCCAGTCGGATTATATTATTTCACTTTTTGCTGCGAAAGAAATTTTTCCTGATTTATACGGTGGAATAGCGTCTAAATTTTTCAATTCTACTCTTATAGAAAAATATTCAGCATCAACAATGGTCATGGATTTGGGGATTTTTTATGAAACTAACTTTTTTGAAATGGGAAGAAAACGACAGTTCAACAAAATTTATTCGGATGGAATAAATGCTGGAATTTCAATTAAAAACATCGGCGGAAAAATTAAATATAATAAAAACTCCGACCCGCTTCCATTATTATTGAGAGGCGGAATTTCATATCTTTTAAGATTTAATACAGAACATTCACTTGGTTCTTATTTAGAATTGATAAAATCAAATCCAGATATAATCAGAGGCGGAATTGGTTTTGAATATATTAATAGAGAAATGTT
>CAZPHG010000154.1:0-2691 GCA_964586585.1 uncultured bacterium
GACGATAACTCCACCATAAATAAGAAAGAACCTAATATTTTCCTTCTGTTTTATTCTTTTTGAATTTCTCCCTTCTTAGCCAAGATTTTCTCTACTACTATTATTGATAACTCATTCATCTTATCCCTCTCAATTTGTTGTTATTCAAGGAAAACAGAAAACTCTCTGTTCGTCTGGCAATATTGTTCCAAGAAAAAACATTTTCAGCTAAATATCTACCACGATTTCCCAACAAAGTCATCTTATCTTCGTTTTTAAGAAGAAATGAGATAACCTTAGCAAACTCCTCGGGATTATTAGAATTAACAACTAATCCTACGCCATTATCTTCAACCAATTTTTTCAATCCGCCAATATTTGTAGTAACAATTGGCCGGGCGGCAGCCATGGCATCAAACATCTTTAAGGGGGCAAGCCCATATTTATATCTAAGCGGGAAAAAGCATATATCACTTGCTCCAAGATAGTATTTTATTTTATCATAATCTATTCTACCAGCGAATATAACAGAATTTTCAATTTTTAAATCCTGGCATAATTGTTTGTATTTTAGGTTGTCTTTCCCACTGCCAACTATTAACATAGTGATTTTTGTACCATTATTTAATAATATTTTTATTGTTTTTATTGTTATTTCAATTCTCTGCCAGGGGCCGAAACTTCCTATAAAACAAATGTAATACGACGCAGGGTCTAATTTAAGAGTTAAACGACATTTTTTCTTATCCATTGGAATAACTATTTCAGGATTAACCCCATTAGATATTTCAATTATCTTCTTCTCAAAATTTCCATATTGTTTCAAATATTCTCTTAAACCATCAGCAACAACTATAATGCCATCTGCTAAACTATAGCAAATTTTTTCTACAATTTTACTAAATTCAATTTTCCATTTGTTGCCTTTTAGTATTTTCATCTCCTCTGCGAGTGCACCATTCAATTCAAGCACATACTTCATCTTCCATAATTTTGCTATAAAAACACAGTTAATTTCAAAAGAAAAAAATCTAGTGTATAAAATATCATACTTTTTTTTAATCACCTCTCTTAATAAAAAAAATGGAGCCAACAGGTGAAAAATTTTTATATTTGTAGTTGGAATAAAAGTAACATCTAAATTATTGTTATTTAATATTACTGTTTTATTAGATTTAGCTGCGATTATTTTTATTTTGTGTCCAAATTTCTGTAAATGTTGACAAATCTCTAATATATGATTACCTACACTACTTGGCTTGTCTAACCTTTCACATGTTAAATAGATTATCTTCATCGCACTATTTACCTGCCTTTTTAAATACTATGTTATAAAGAACTTGCAAATCACTTAATTTAATCAATAAAGTTTCAGATAAGTTATTTTGGGATATTTTTAAAAATATAAAAAGAACTATACCAGAAGCAACAATGTAAGCCACAGTAGAAGCGAATGCTGCCCCTGAAATTCCCCATTTGGGTATGAGAATCACATTCAATGGTATATTTATCAGCAAAGAAACAATTGCAGCCAGAGTGCCAAGCTCTGGCCTGCCTCTCCCACCAAAGTCGCTGGTTAGCACCTTGGCAAAGCTTAAAGCAACGATGCCTGGTATCAATATCATTAATGGTTCTACTGAAGGAAGAAAGGCGGTTCCAAAAAGAATCTGAACGAGAGGACTGGCTAAAATTAATAATATAATTGACAGTATAAAAACAATAAAAAGTACCTGCCTGCTTACTTTAGGAGTTAACTGGTTTGCCTGTGAATCTTTGATAGCTGAAACCCTGGGGAATAACACTGTGCTTATTGAACCCGGGACCATCCAGAGCTTTTCCGCTATCACCACTGCTATCGCATAATATCCCACAGCAGTAACATTTAAAAAATATGCCACTAAGAACATATCTAAACGATAATTCAGAAACTGAGCGATGTTTCCTAAATGCCCCTTTCCGCCATAACGGAGGGATTCTTTTAATGATTCAAAATTAATCGCGAATTTAATCTTGCCAAGTTTTTTTACAAATAAAATGGCGAGCAACGTAACGCATATAGCAGTTATAATATAAGATAATACAGCTCCAAATACACCTTGGGCAAACACGATTAGTAAGATAATCATTAATCCTAACTGAAGAACGCTTTGGAAGATACCTACGCTATTAAACTTAATTATTTCTTCCCTGCCCAGTAGAATTCTATTAAAAAATCCACTTAGCAATACTATCGGAATCGTAAATACTGCCAGCCATAAATAAAGAGGAGGGATATTGTTTGCAGCAAGAAACCCTTGAAAAACATTAGTATTAGAAAGTCCCCAAAACAACAGAATAATGATTAGTCCCAACCCGATGCTTGAAATTAAAGAATTTGAAATAATATCACTGAGTTTATGTTTTCTGTTTGCTGAAAAATAGACATTAGCTCCATCTATTCCCAAAGTTCCTAACATTCCCAGCATAGCGGGAATCAGTAATATTAATGCATATATCCCTCTGTCCGCGGGTCCTAAAACTCTGGCAAGAATTATTGAAGTAGCAAATCCGAAAATTAATACCGATACCTGGGTTAGAAAAGTTATTAGTCCGCTTTTTTTAAGATTGACCATTGGTTTTGGATTCTTGTTGGGTTAACAACCGCGATGATACCATCTGCAACAAAAAACGGATTTCGTTTATAAATATATTTTCTTATTAGAAGTTCCGGCA
>CAZPHG010000155.1:0-2687 GCA_964586585.1 uncultured bacterium
AAAGTATAAAATTTAGTAAAATATTCAATTAATATGTTTACAACGCAAATGCCTCGACTATAGATTGACTATTTTTATTATTTTTATAGAATAATAAAAAGGGCAATATTTATACCGCCCGCCAAATTGCGGGTTTGATAAATCAACCCCCTACGGTAAGGCATATATATACCGACGAAGCATTCTTTTAATGTAGGTTCTCGAAATATACTATAGCCTCTAAGTTTATATAGGCACAGATATAAAATATGAAAGGATTAATTTATGAAATATGCAGTAGTTGAAAACGGAAGAAATCAGATTCTTTTAAAAGAAGGAGATAAAGTTTTTATTGATGAACTGTCGTTGGAAAAAGGGACAGTATATAAATGGTCTCAGGTTATGCTTTTTAAAGATGAAGATGATTTAAAAATCGGCACGCCTTATTTAAAAGAAGTTGCAGTAACAGGAAAAGTTGGTGATGCCTGTAAGGGTCCAAAAGTGATAAACTTCAAGAAAAAAAGAAGAAAAGGATATTCCAAAAAAATAGGACATAGACAGAAATATACTGAAGTTATAGTTGAGGAGATTAAATAATGGCTCATAAAAAAGGAAAAGGGGCAACTCGCAATAAAAAGGACAGCGCTGGTCGCCGACTTGGTATAAAAGCTTATGGAGGCGAGTTAGTGAGTGCCGGCAGTATTTTAGTAAGACAGAGAGGAACTAAATATCATCCCGGTTTAAATGTAGGCAAAGGAAAAGATGATACGCTTTTTGCAAAGATTACTGGCACAGTTATTTTTGCCAGAAAAGGAAAAGATAAAAAAACAATAGGCATTACTCCTCTGACAGTGTGAAAATAGTAATTAAATTAGGCACAAAACTGCTCACATGTGCTGATGGCGGTAACCTTGATAGAGAAAATATATTCAGAATTGTCTGTGAAATTTGTGAAATTAGATCTAATAATAACGAAATTGTAATTGTTTCTTCCGGTGCCATAGCAGCAGGCTGCGGAAATTTAGGTTGTCATCCTTCAAAATTAAATTTAAGAGAAAAACAGGCTGTTGCAAGTGTAGGGCAGCTGGAATTAATGAATCTTTATCGCGAAGCATTTGCAAAACAGAATCTAACTGTCGGGCAAATTTTGATAACTTCTCATGATTTCTCGGATAGAATAAGTTACCTTAACATAAGAAACACTATTTTTACACTTCTAAAATTGCAACTCATTCCCATAATTAATGAAAACGATACAGTAGCCACTGAAGAGATAAGATTTGGCGATAATGATTATATCGCAGGAGTAGTTGCTTCAAAAATAGAAGCGGATAAATTTGTAATTCTTACAGATGTAGATGGTTTATTTTCAAATGACGGTAAATTAATAAAAAAAATTAAACATCTCACTGCTGATATAAAAGCTTGCGCAGGCGGCAGAGGTTCATCATATGGCTCCGGCGGAATGATAGCAAAAATTAAAACCGCTGAAAATGTTTCAAAACACTGCGGTATAAATACTTATATCGCAAATGGCAGAAAACCCGGCGTACTGAAAAAAATTATGGCTGGCTTAAATCCCGGTACTGTTTTTATTGCCGCAGATTGTTCAATAAAACATAAAAAACGCTGGATAGCGTTCGGATTGACGCCAAAAGGTGAGCTGAAATTAGATGCCGGCGCAGTTTGTGCCATTATTAAAAAAAAATCCAGTTTGCTTGCTGTTGGAATAAAAAAAATAAAAGGTAATTTCAGAGAGGGGGATTCTGTTGTTTGTATAGATGAAAAAGGTAAGGAAGTTGCAAGAGGACTTGTAAATTACTCATCTGATAATTTAAAAAAAATAATGGGTAAGATAAGTTCAACTACAGAAAAGATACTCGGATACAAGGATTACAATGAGGTTGTCCATCGTGACAATATGGTATTGCTATGAGAAAGCAGAAATTTCATACTTACACCCAAGAACCGATATTGAGAGAGTGTCGTTAAAATTTGATTGAAATGAATAGTGATTTAATATTAGGGATAGATGAAGCGGGTCTTGGTTCGGTTTTCGGACCTTTAGTGGTTAGCGGAGTAGTTATAGAAAAAAAGAACATTACTCTTCTTAAATTACTTGCTGTTAAAGATTCAAAAAAATTCAGAGGCAACGCTGCTCACCAAAAAAGGAAAAATGTTTGGGAATCCTGTAAACAATATATTATCACTGAAAAACGTGTTGTGATAGATTCAAAATCTCTTGACAAAAATAATATGTATGAACTTCATATAAATGCCTGTATCCAAATTTTAATGAATTTAAAACATAATAATATGGAGCAGATATATATAGATCAATTAGGAGCATTGAAACAGCAGAAATTTGCTTCTAAATTAGGTTTTTGGCATAATAAATTTATCTATGAGAAGAAATCTGATATAAAATATAAAGTTGTTTCGCTTGCTTCAATAGGTGCTAAAATTTTAAGAGATGATTTAGTAATGAAATTATGTAAAAATGCCGATGAAAATTATGTATCCGGTTACGCTAATAATGTTACAGAAGATTTTTTTCAGAGATATTTTAAAAGAAATGGATGTCTTCCTCCGGGAACAAGAATTTCAAGAAAATGGTTTCCTATAACAGAAAAGTTGTAAAAAAATGAGTTCAAAAAAAATTTCCCCTATTGCTGAAAATTTACTTAAAGAAAGGTATCTGAAACCGG
>CAZPHG010000156.1:0-2686 GCA_964586585.1 uncultured bacterium
CCAAATTATCGTATATCACTTGACTTTTATATTGTTATCTTTCTTCTAACTGCCCAATAAATCGGGCAACTACAACCCCCTATCCTTTCTGCTACCCCTTCTTCTGCCAATATTTTTTCACCTGATGAACAAATGTTCTTATTTTATTCATTCTGTTTGCCTGTTCCGTTCCATCATAAGAAAGACTCAGCATAGGATAAAAAGAATGATCTTTTTCCAAACTATTTATTACTGCATCTACAACCGTGCCCGGCATACACTTAAACGGCATAACAGAAACAGCGCCGGAAAATCCGTGTTTTTGAAAAGCCATTATTTCGCCAACGCTTAATATCGCTTCACCTCTAAAACTTTTATCAACAAAATTCCCGCCTGATTGAATTAATTCCTTAAAATCTGCATCATCGCACCAAAGCGGCGGCTTAAAATACTTTTTATACGGTGCTGTCAGTTTCTTAAATATATATTTCTGTACCGCCATCTGAACTTTATTTCCTATAGCAGAAAGTCTATCGCCCGCTGCAATATCTTCTGCTTCTTTTATCATTGTGCATAGATAAAGCCAGTTGGATATAGGCGCCACGATAGCCCGAACACCTGCTTCTTCAAGAGTTTTAACTATATTTTCATTAATGAAATCATCAAATCTAAGATAGATTTCACCTAAAATTCCGACTGTCGGAATATCTAATTCTCTGACTTCAATTTCACTAAATGCCTTAGCGGCTTTCTCGGAATAACGATATATATCACCATTATTTTTTATAACTTCAGTAAGTTCAAAGAGTTGTTTATTGTAAAGTTCATTCACTTCTCCTGTATTAACTTCCAACGGACGAAGTAAAAGTTTTATCTTATAAAGATTGTCGCCGACTACCATACTTTCCCAACCTCTTTTATAAAAATCCTTGCCATAGCCCTCATAATTTTTATTTCCATCCAGTGAAAATAACTGAACATTGCCATAGCCCTTATCTTCTAAAACTTTTTTCTGATTTAAAATATACTGTCCAAAGCGGCAGGGGCCCTGCGCGGTTGCCATAAAAAAGGCAACATCATCAAGCGTAAGCACTTCACCATTGAATTTCAATTCACCTTTTTCTATCATTTCGATATATTTTAATTCTGCACCAAGTGTTAACACATAAGGAACACATTCCTGATCAGATGAGTTTGCTCTGCCAAGACGAATACATTTTTTATCCGTCTCCATTACAATACCGCCCTTTGAACCCATTAAACTTTCCATAAGCGCGGTTATAAGATAAGCGCGATCGCCCATCGGCGGAATAAGTATCACTTTTCCTTTAATAGAAGAATATCCCACATCAGACACAGATGATTTTTTATTCATTGCTCTTTCTATGTATTTCAATATAAATGAATCCGGACCGCATCCGAAGTTTGTAAGATACACTAAATTTAGATTTAATCCGCGGCTTTTTAATCTCATAGTTTTAAGACTGTCGTAAAAAGCTTCTATACGAGTTACTACTCCTGCTTCTGCTGAGTGTTCATCAATCTGCAATTCAAGCCATGGAACATCTTCTTCATAAAGACGGCTGATTTTATACGCTAATTTTATGTTTTTCTGTCCTCTTGCCCAATACATTGTAGAAATTTCAGATGGAAGTTTTTCATCGGCATATTCAATAAAATCCATCGGCAAACAGTGTATGCCGATTTTTGAAAAAATACGTCCTATACCCATATTAGCTCCGGCATCATAGCCATTATATGGTCTGCTTATCAATACAAATATTTTTTCATATTTTAAATCATCTAATATTTTTTTGCCGGTTCTGCGAATTTCATCGCAAAAATCCTGATAATGCTGTATTGCCTTTTTCGTTGCAGCGGCAATTGTTTTTTTGCTGATAGAAATATCTATCTTGCGTAAAAGTATTCCCATATTATTAAGCTCTTTTTCCATCCCATAATCATATCTGAGCTTAGGTTCAAATATTTTAATACCTTGATATTCAATCCAATCACTTCCGGATTTAATATTAAAACTGCTATTAATAAAATACGGAAGTGCCTGTGTCCACGGACATCCGAAACTATTGACAAAATCATCATCTTTATGAATCTGACTGACACACGGTAAAAAAATATAATCCGGCTTTTGGGAGACAAGATTATTGAAATGTCCCAGCGCAATTTTCACTGGAAAACAGGTCTCAGCGACACTGCTGGTTAGTCCTTTTGATACAATTGCCGGATTAGTAGCATCGGATATAATCGTACCTAATCCAAGTTCAGAAAAGAACTTTGTATAAAGAGGTAAATATTCTAAATTATTCATTGCCCGCAAAAAACCAAAATTATTTTTCTTATGCTTATCCGTTACAACATAACTATTAAAAATCTTTTCTCTTAGGGCAAAATAATCAGTAACATTTTTACCTGCATCGGTTTTTTTACCGGAAAATTTTTCACAGCGGTCACCCATAAAAAGCCGCTGCCCTTTTTGAAGTTTAACCATATTAACCGAACAGGTATTGGGACAACTCTTACATTCAAACGATTCTGCTTCTATTTTTTGTTTAAAAACATCAAACCCTTTAAATTTTGTTTCTTTTTTCATTTAATATTCCTTCTTCCCGCAGGCTAAAGCCTATGCTCCGCTACCCTGGTATATAAAGAAGAGCATGAAAATAACAGATACTCTAAAATATATACG
>CAZPHG010000157.1:0-2656 GCA_964586585.1 uncultured bacterium
ATTTTGTGACTGCGCCTAAAAATATGCCGATAGGAGAATTAGGGAAATTGATTATAGGAAGAAAAATTTCAAGTATTTCTATTGTTGATGCTCAAGAAGAACTTATAGGTATAGTATCTGAGAAAAATATAATTGAATTTGCTGATGATAAAAAATTTCTTAAATTAAAGGCAGCTGATATTATGGAAAAGAAAGTTATTTTTGTAGATTACTACGATTCTATTGAAAAAATTACAAAGATACTTACAAAATATTCTTTTAGAAGATTGCCTGTAATAAACAATAAAAAAGTAGTCGGTGTTATAACAAGAAGAGATATTATTGCAGATTTTTTAGGTGGTTATTATTGATTTATATTAACGATCTATATAACTGAATATATTTATCAGATATTACATCAGCGGAAAATTTTATTTCTGCTGCTTTTCTGCAATCTTCAGGATTTATTTCATCTATTTTTTTAACGGCTTGAACCATTTCTTCTTCTGTTTCTACAAGAAAGCCGGTTTTTCCGTTTTCTATAACTTCAGCAGCCGCACCTTTATAAAGTGAAATCACCGGCGTTCCGCTTGCAAGCGATTCAAGCATTTCCATTCCAAACGGCTCTTCCCACTGATTAATATAAAAAGTACATTTTGCCTTGCGGTATAAATCATATCTTGCTTCGCGAAGAAGGTCTTCTGTAAATTGAAGGCTAAGATTAAGAGTGTCTTTTTTAAGCCATGGCGCAATTTCTTCCTTAAAAACTTTATTTTCTTTACCTTGCATTACGGCAACTAATCTTTTATTAGCACTGTTGGCTACTCTTCGGACAAGTTCCAGGGCCTGTTTTTGTTCAGAGTGACCAATAAAAAGAAAATAATTTTCCTTATTTTTAGACCAGTTTATATTATCGGTGTTAATTGATTTATATATAGTATCAGTAAAATTTATCTCGGTTGATGCCTCTGAAAAAAGAGTTCGCTGACGATTTGAAACAGAAATTAAATAATTATCAGGATACTTGGAAATTTCTTCGCATGTTTTTACTATAAAATCTTTAGGCGGTCCATATATTGTCCAAAGTGTTGGTATGGATGTTTCAAAATCACCTGCAATGGTAAAATTATGTATAATATCAACACCTATTGCCTCAGCTTTAGCCGAAGCATATAGGGCAGTTAAATTTTTTAAATAATATCTTAAATTTTCATTTGCTTTTTCAAAATTTATTTCTTCTGAAATAGGCATATAATGTTTTATTGTTGCAGATGAAGTTGAACCATCCGGCGCAAAAAGAATAACTTCATGACCTTTTTCTATTAATTTTTCAGTGAGATTGTCTATTGTAGATTCAATCCCTGCATAATCAGTAGCCGGAAGTATTGTCCATGGTGGTGCTATTATAGCTATTTTCATATTTTTTCTCCTTGCGCCATCGTTTGTTTTTGTATTTTTTTATATAGTTTTATATAATCTTCTGCCATTTTTTCTACTGAAAATTTTTTTTCTATATGTTTACGGCAGTCCTCTGGTTTTATTTTATCTATATTTTTTACCGCTTCAATGAGTTCTTCTTTTGTATCTACGATAAAACCTGTTTTTCCATCTTCTATTACTTCAGGTGCAGCGCCGCGTCTAAGTGCGATAACCGGCGTGCCGGCAGCCATTGATTCTATCATTACAAGCCCGAAAGGTTCTTCCCACTGACTGGTGAAGAGAGTACATTTTGCTTTCTGATAAAGTTGAAACTTAAAATCCTGCGGCGGTTCTTCGTAAAGTTTTAATGTAATTTCCTTTGGAAATTTTTTAAGCAGAGGTCTAATTTTTTCTGAGAAAAAATCCTTTTCAAACTGTTCGCTCATTTTAACTACCATCACTAACGGCATTTTTACCCGTGCGGCAATTTTTATTGCCGTATCAGGTCCTTTTTCCCAATTTATTCTTCCTACAAATAAAAGAAAATCTTCTTTATCAGCAGTCCATTTACTTTTATGTATGTCTATAGAATTGTAGACCGTGCCTGCAAAGTTTATATCTCTGCTAAGAGTCAGATATATATCCCGCTGCCTGTCGGATATTGAAACAAAATGATTCAGAGGATTGCATGATAATTTAATGCATCTTTCTACCGACGCTTCCGTTCCAGGTCCGTGAAGGGTATGAATGGCGGGAATATTTACAATATTTTCCGATAGAGTATGGTCGTGTATAATATCAACTCCGAGATAAGCACTCATACTATAAGCAAATTTTGAAGAAAGTTCGTTTGCTAAAATTTTTTCCGAAAGCGGCGATGAAAGAGAAAGGTTAATATCTTTATTATCAATATACTGAAAGAATTTTGAAGCAGATGTTTTTGAATCTTTTGGAGCAAATAGTATAACTTCATTGCCCAATCGGATTAAACCCTCTACAAGATTGGCTATAACAAGTTCCGTGCCTCCATATCCCGGTGGCGGTATAGGTATAAAAGGCGGCGCAATAACTCCTATCTTCATCTTTACTTTATAACAAAAATTTTATATAATGTCAAAAATGAATTTCAAATGGTTTAAAATTATATTTTTAATAGTCCTAATTGTTCGGGTGCTGATAGCTACTCTTATGTGGCCTGGTAATGATGAGGCGTATTATTATGTATATACTCTTCATCCTGCGTTAAGTTATTTTGATC
>CAZPHG010000158.1:0-2580 GCA_964586585.1 uncultured bacterium
GTTCGCTCCTTAAAGCACTCAGTCACTCACTTCATCTGGCTTATGCCAGCGTTCGCTCCTTCCCCCTCTACCCTTTATTCAACACTCTTACTGTGTCTCTTGCAATCATTAATTCTTCATTTGTCGGAATAACAAAAATTTTTACGCGTGAATCGGGCTTTGATATCAACCCTATCGTTTTTATCGCTTCCTCATTCTTTTTTTTATCCATTTCTATCCCTAAATAATTCATATTATCAAGAGATTTTTCACGAATAAGTGGCGCCTTTTCTCCTATTCCCGCAGTAAAAACAATAGCATCGCAACCGTTTAAAACTCCCATATATGCTGCAACATATTTTTTAACTCTATAACAAAAGACATCAATGGCATTTTGGCAATTAGTATTTCCTTTTTTCGCAGCTTTTAAAAGTATTCTCATATCATTGGAAATTCCTGAAATTCCCAATAGCCCGGATCTTTTATTTAGTAGCGCTGTCATTTCATAAAGTGATAAATTTTCTTTTGCCATAATGTAGATTACAGCTGCCGGATCAATATCGCCGCACCGTGTTCCCATAATCAAGCCCTCTAACGGAGAAAGACCCATACTTATATCAACAGAGCGATGTCCGTCTATTGCACATATGCTTGCTCCGCTTCCTAAATGACAGGAAATAAGTTTTATTTCATTTTTGGATTTCCCTAAAATATCGGCAAGCCGAAAACTTATATATCTATGGCTTAAACCATGAAATCCGTATCTTCTTATTCCATCCCTATAATAAAAGTAAGAAGGGATTCCGTAAAGATACGCTTTTTTCTCAATTGTCTGATGAAACCCGGTATCAAATGCAGCTACATTTGGAATATTTTTAAATCTTTGTTTAGCTATTCTTATTCCTGTAAGATTATGAGGATTATGAAGCGGAGCAAATTTAGCGCATTTTTGAACCTCTATTTCTATTTTTTCATCTATTATTATGGCATTGCTAAGCGTTTCACCACCATGTACTATTCTATGCCCAACTGCATCTATATCCTTTGCCGATTTTATGATTCCAAATTCATTATCTACAAGCAGTGATACCGCCTTATCAATTGCCTTTTCATGGTTTAGAATTTCCGATACTTCATGATAATATTTTTCATTTTTACCCCAGAAATGAACTTCCGCACCCGGCAATCCTATTTTTTCAATCATTCCACCGGCAAGTTCAATGTCGGTATTATTTTGTATTCTTTGCTCTGAAGTTTCTATCATTTTAAATTTTACCGAAGAACTGCCACAGTTTAAAACAAGTACTTTCATATTATTTTCCCTTCTAAAATCGTTTCCACTTTTTTCTCTGCTCTTCTATCTCTCTTTCCGCTGCTTTTCTTTTTAAGGTCTCTCTTTTATCGCTTTTTGTTTTCCCTTTAGCTATACCGATACTTACTTTCGCCCAACCTCTCTTAAAGTATATCTTTGTAGGAATAATTGTTATTCCTTTGCTTTCGGTTTCTTTTTCTATATGTTTTATTTGTTTCTTTTTAATAAGAAGTTTTCTCGTTTTTTTAGGTTCATAGTCCGCGTCATTTGCCTGTTTATATGAAGTGATGTGGGCGTTCACAAGAAACATCTCTCCGTTAATAATTTTAGCGAAACTGTGCTTAATATCTGCCGAATGTTCTCTTAGCGATTTAACTTCGGCTCCGGTAAGTTTAATTCCCGCTTCAATTTCTTCAAGTATATTATATTGATAATACGCTTTTTTATTGCGGGCAACTATCATTTTTAGATAGATTTTCTCAATTTTTTAATAGATTCCGCAACTGTTAAATCTTTTGACGCTGTCACATATGAACCTACCACCAATTCGTCCGCTCCTGCCTGACTACATAAAGCAGCGCTATTTGGTTCTATCCCTCCATCTACGGAAATAATAAATTTAAGTCCGAGTTCTTCTCTTCGCTGCGCAAGAGAATAAATTTTTTCAATACTTTCTTTAATAAACTTCTGTCCCCCAAAACCCGGATTGACGCTCATTATAAGAACTCTGCTTATTTTATCCATATAAGGAAAAATTTTTTCAATCGGAGCCGACGGATTTAGCGAAATACCCATATTTCTTGTTATTGTAAATCCTCTGTCATTTTCTATTGCTTCTATATGAACGGTAATTGTTTTAGAGCCAGCATCAAAAAATCTTTTTATAAATTTTTTAGGATTAGAAATCATAAGATGTGTATGAAACGGAAGCAACGCGAACTGCCGTATAGAAGATACAGTGTCAGGTCCGAATGAAATATTATCCACAAAATGACCGTCCATAATATCCATATGAAAAGAATCCGCTCCTGCGGTTTCAACTTCCTTTATGGATTCTCCTAAATTCATAAAATCCATATTTAAAACCGATACCGATATTTTTTTCATTCTAATATCTTTACTTTTATAAGTACTTCGTCGGCATAAATTTTAACTATAGCTTCGCCGAGTATTTTTACCGGTACTTCTATTTTACTGCCACCGGATTTCATTTCTTCAAAAATAACACGGGAGCTTATATCATCTTTCAGAATAATTTTTATTTTCCTATCTATTCCACTTTGAATTAC
>CAZPHG010000159.1:0-2570 GCA_964586585.1 uncultured bacterium
CTTTTAATTTTTTCTGCGGACTCTTTATCCAATCCCTCTTTAACTGCTTTTGGAGCGGCATCTACAAGTGCTTTCGATTCTTTTAATCCGAGCCCTGTAATTTCGCGCACTGCTTTTATCACCTGAATTTTCTTATCACCGGCAGCCTGCAATATTACATCAAAATCAGTTTTCTCCTCTTCGGCTGAAGCGCCGGAAGCTGCGGCGCCCGGGGCCGCTACTTGCGCAACAGCTGCCGCTGATACGCCAAATGTTTCTTCCATTAAAGAAACTAATTCTGAAAGTTCCAGTACAGTTAATTTTCCAACTTCTTCTAAAATTTTATCAACACTACTCTTTTTTGTCGTCATCACTGTTCTCCTTATTTTATCCCAAGAGCCGACATTGAAAGCGGAATTCGACAAAAAATCCAAGCATTTCTACGGCACCAAAAAGCTTCAACCATACTCATCAGTATGCTTTCACTTTTTGGCTTGTACAAATACCTGTCTCTTTCATCTCTGTTCTCACTTTCAATGCCGGTTCTTGGGATTTCCTGTTTCCGTCCTTGATTCGGTCTCCCTCTTCTTCTTTAAATCATTAAGAGTATTAATGAAATTACCTATTGAAGCAGACAGAGCGCAATAAAACCCTTGAATTGGAGCATTAAATATACACACCACTCTTTGAAGCATCACATCTCTTGAAGGAAGTTCGGCAAGTTTTTCAATTTGCATTCCATCATAAAAATTGCCGCTTATAACAGCAGCTTTGAATTTCATTAATTTATTTTGTTTTATAAATTCACTAAATATTTTTATTGCGGGAGACGGATCTGCGCCGCCAAATAAAATTGCAGTTGGACCATTTAAAGAATTAGAAACTTCTGAAATTTCCATTTCTTCAAAAACTCTTTTCGCCAGCCTATTTTTTATAACTTTCATCCGGCAATCAATACCTTTCAATTTATTTCTCAATTCATTGATAGTATTTACATCCAAACCCTGATATTTAGTTATAATAAAACTTTCGGAATTTTTAATTTCTTCTTTGAAATTTTTTATAAATTCTTTTTTTTCTTTTAATTGCATTTTCTGAAATTTCCTCCTGCGGACAAGTCATTTATTTTATTTTATTATTTTTTAGTCAATGTTATTTGTTATACTTAAAAAAAAAACTTTGTCAAATTTTAATTTATACTGCAATATTTATAGCCGGCCCCATCGTTGAAGAAAGAGTAATTTTCTTAATAAATTTTCCTTTTGCAGATGATGGACGGCTTTTTTTAATTGAATTAATAAATTCATTATAATTAGTTTCTAATTGCTCGGAAGAAAAAGATGATTTTCCGATAATACTATGTATTACTCCATTTTTATCCATTTTAAATTCTATCTGTCCCTTTTTTATTTTTTTAACTGCATCGGCGACATTTTTTACCACGGTTCCTGATTTTGGAGAAGGCATAAGGCCTCTTGGCCCAAGAATTCTGCCCAATTTTGCCAGATCTTTCATACAATCAGATGTTGAGATTAAGACATCAAATTCTAATTTACCTTTTTTAATATCATCTATTATCTCATCTTTTCCCGCAATATCCGCACCTGCTGCAATTGCGTTTTCTACATCTTTTCCTTCGGCTACTACGGCAACCTTTATATTTTTACCGGTGCCGGCCGGTAGAATTACAGTACCTCTTACCATCTGATCTGATTTTTTAGGATTAACTCCTAGCACTATTGCAATATCAACCGATTCGTCAAATTTTGCAGTTGCGGCTTCTTTAATTTTTTTTAGTGATTCAGTAATAGAATATTTTTTTTCTTCTATTTTTTCTCTTATTTCTTTGTATCTTTTGCTTTTTTTCATTTATTCTTCCTTTTTGGCGATTTCGTATGTTTTTCCAGTTGGTTTTTCAACTATTACAATACCCATACTTTTAGCAGTGCCTTCTACAATTTTTATTGCAGATTCAATTGTTGTAGTATTTAAATCCGGAAGTTTTTCTTTAGCAATTTCTTTTACTTGGTCGTTTGTTATTTCGCCTGCTTTTTGTTTGTTCGGAACGCCACTTGCTACAGCTATACCTGCCGCTTTTTTTATCAGAGATGAGACAGGAGCAATTTTAGTTTCGAATGTAAAACTCTTATCCATATAAACTGATATTATCACAGGAACAAGCATCCCCGCTTCCCTATTTTTTGTAGAATTGTTAAACGCTTTACAGAAATCCATAATATTTAAACCATGCTGTCCGAGTGCCGGACCTACCGGCGGCGCCGGCGTGGCTCCGCCTGCTGGAATCTGAAGTTTAATTTTTGTTTTTAATTTTTTCGTAACCATATTGTTTCCCTTATATTTTTTCTACCTGAAGAAAATCTAATTCCACCGGTGTCGTTCTTCCGAATATCGTAACCATTACCTTAACTTTCTGCTTTGTTTCATCGGCAGTTTCAACAATACCCATAAAATTATCAAATGGACCGTCAATAATTCTAATTCTGTCGCCTTCTTTAAAAGAAATTGCCGACATCGGTTCCTGCTCTTCTTTTTTTCTTACCATATCCCGTATTTTATCCAACTCTTTTTCG
>CAZPHG010000160.1:0-2565 GCA_964586585.1 uncultured bacterium
AAATTGAACAATTTTTAAGAATATTTGAAAAACCACAATAGAAAAAATCACGAACATCTTGGTCTTTTATTTTTAATATTTCAGAAAAAAGAAAAGCAAGTTTCCTTTTTTCTTCTGCCTTAAACCAATAATCAATTCTCTCGTGTTTGGGAGTGTTTACCTTCGTATTTTTATTGAAGGAATTAATTTTATTTTTAAATCTCAAAAATTGTTCTTCTATTTTGGCTGGCTCAATCGGGGTTTTCTTTGCTTTTGTTATCAAAACCGCAACAGGATTTATATCTACTCCGATTGACAGTCTGCCCATAACTTTGGATTCAACTAGAGTAGTCCCGCAACCGCCAAATGGATCAACGATTAAGTCGTCCTCTTTTGTGTGTTTATCAACTAGACGGGCAACAATTTGAGGAATGAATTTTGCGGGATAGCGATGATAACCATGTGTGATATAAGCAGTATCTTTTCTTGTTTTATCAGAAAAAGCCCAAGACGGATCAATTTTGATTTTTTCAAATTGTTTTATTATATTTTGTATCTTTGGCATAATTTTACTATAATAACCTTATATATACTATCCTTGCTTGTTATTGTTAATATATGAAATTTTTAATAAAATGTCAAACTACAAAAATCTTTTCTTATCTTTCCCTGTCAAAATCAGGTTTCGGCTTAAAATTTATATTTAGCTGTCTTGCCGCGCGCGTCTCATCAAGCCGATGGACAACCATATTAACCGGCGCATCCTTTAAAATCTGTGGATTGGATTTAGCAAGTTTTGCGGCGTCTATCATTGCTTCAATAAAAGCATCTAAGGTTTGACGGCTTGCCGTCTCTGTCGGTTCTATCATCAACGCTTCTTTCACTATTAAGGGAAAGTATATCGTTGGCGGATGAAATCCTCTATCTATCAGATATTTTGCTATATCCAATGCAGTTACTCCGTCTTTCAGTTGCCGTGATGCAGAAAAAACACATTCATGCAGCGGAGTTCGTTTATAAGGCAATTCGTAATAATCTTTAAGCCGTTCCAGTATATAATTTGCGTTCAATACAGATTTTGAACTTACATCAAAAAGTCCGTCTGCACCTAAAAGCAGAATATAAGCATACGCTTTCACAATAACCGAAAAATTTCCGTAAAAAGGCGACAATCTTCCGACAGATAAAGGATTTTTCTTTATA
This sequence comes from uncultured bacterium, assembly GCA_964586585.1. Lineage (GTDB taxonomy): Bacteria > CG03 > SLGR01 > SLGR01 > CAZPHG01 > CAZPHG01. The sequence goes on from CAZPHG010000160.1 coordinate 1,183, forward strand.
GTTTTAAATTTGTCTCCTTCTTTTATAACGGTGCCTTGTGGCAAAAAGGGGATTAATTTTTCTTGGACTCCGACAGGACCCGAACCCGGTCCGCCGCCGCCATGGGGCGCTCCGAAAGTTTTATGTAAATTTACATGAATAATATCAAATCCAATATCGCCCGGCCGCACCCTGCCGAGTATAGCGTTCATATTTGCTCCATCACAATAAGTTAATGCATCTGCTTTATGCGCCAAACGGCAAACCTCCCTAATATTAGAATTAAAAATACCTAAAGTATTCGGGCAGGTCATTATAACAGCGGCAACCTCATTATTAATTTTATCTTTGAATATTTTAATATCCATTTCGCCGCTTGTGTCGGTAGGAACTGTCATTACTTCGTATCCTGCCATTTTAACAGAAGCAGTATTTGTGCCGTGAGATGTATCGGGGACAAGAATATACTTTTTTTTTGTATCGCGTGATTTGTGATATTCTTTCACCATAAGCATTCCTAAAAATTCACCCTGCGCGCCGGCAAGAGGCGAAAGAGTAGTCATTTTCATTCCGGTAATTTCTGATAGAATTTTTTGAAGATTATAGATAACCTCTAACGCACCTTGTGATGCCGATAATGGCGAAAACGGATGCAGTTCCTTAAATCCGTCAATCTCTGCAACAACTTCTAAAATACGGGGATTATATTTCATAGTGCAAGAGCCAAGCGGATAGAAATTACAATCCGGCGAATAATTCATTTTAGCTAAATCAGTAAAGTGTTGGACTATTTCCGGCTCGGAAACCTCAGGAAGATTAGCCGGACTGCTGCGCAAATAACAGGATTTCGGCAATGCAAATTCATCTACATTTAATTCAGGTAATTTTATTCCCTTTCTGCCTTTAACTGATTTTTCATATATTAATTTCATTTTAACTTTTTAACTCTTCCCTCAAAGCATCTCTAAATAAAATAATATCTTCTTTACTGCATTTTTCAGTAACGCAAACTAATAATTCATTTTTAATTTCTTTATAAAATTTCCCCAGCGGCAAACCAATTAGAAATCCACGGGCAAGCATTTTTTTATAAACTAAAGATGCATCTTCTTTTAAATCCAACACAAACTCATTAAAAACAGAACCTTTATTTTTAACTTCAACGACCTCTATTTCAGAAAGCATTTTTTTCGCATACGCTGCAATTTGATAATTTAACTGAGCAATTTTTATAAAACCTTCTTTCCCTAACGACATTAAATATATAAGGGATATTAAAGCGCATAGATTTTGATTAGTGCAAATATTTGAAGTTGCCTTTTCTCTTTTTATATGCTGTTCCCTTGCCTGAAGCGTCAAAGTGAAGCCCCTTTTGCCGTTTTTATCTATTGTCCCGCCTACAAT
>CAZPHG010000161.1:0-2525 GCA_964586585.1 uncultured bacterium
TATTATAATAAACAGGAAGGTGTAAAATTTCTTGCTACAGAAACAGGTGCAGGACAGTGGGGTAGCGCACTTTCTTTCGCGACAAAACTTTTCGGATTGAAATGCAGGGTCTATATGGTTAAGATTTCTTACGAACAAAAACCTTACCGTAAAGTATTGATGGAAACTTGGGGCGCTGATGTTTATCCATCACCTACAAATCGCACTAATGCCGGCAGAACTATACTTGAACAAGATCCTGCTACTTTCGGTTCACTCGGATTAGCTATAAGCGAAGCGGTTGAAGATGCTGCTACTCATGATGATACGAAGTATTCTCTCGGAAGTGTCTTAAATCATGTGATGCTTCACCAGACAATTATCGGATTGGAAACAAAAAAGCAGCTTGAACTTGCCGGCGAAACCCCTGATATTCTTACCGGCTGTGTTGGCGGCGGAAGTAATTTTGCCGGTTTGGTGTTTCCTTTTGTAAAGGATAAATTAGATGGTAAACTTAATGTTGAAATGATAGCGGCAGAGCCGACTGCCTGCCCGACTCTTACCAGAGGTCCGTATAGATATGATCACGGCGATATGGCAAAGATGACACCGCTTTTAAAAATGTATACGCTGGGACATGATTTTATTCCGCCGGGAATACATGCCGGCGGATTGAGATATCATGGTGGTGCGCCGCTTCTCTGCTCGCTTGTTCATGATAAAGTGGTAAAAGCAGAAGCGTATCATCAGCTTGAAGTTTTTGAAGCGGCTGTGAAATTTGCTGAAACAGAGGGTCTTATCCCAGCGCCGGAGACTGCGCATACAATAAAAACAGTTATTAATGAAGCTCTTAAATGCAAAGAAACAGGTGAAGAAAAATGTATAGTATTTAATTTTTCAGGACATGGGTTTTTTGACCTTGCCGCTTATCAATCATATCATGATGGGAATTTGAAAGAATATAAATATCCCAAAGAAAAAATTAAAGAGGCAATATCAAAACTACCCGATATTGAATAATGAGTGCGGGGGAATAGTTCCGCTTCCTAAGTTTTTTGAATGAGTTGCAATGAAAATATCAAATTTATATAATTTAAAACCCAAAAATCGATATTCACTCTCAATGTCGGTTCTTTGGTAGAAATATGAAGATAGGAGTTTTTAATGAATAAAGCAAGAATTATATCAACAGGTTACTATCTACCGGAAAAGATACTTACAAACAAAGATATTGAAAAGATAGTTAATACAACGGATGACTGGATAGTTCAAAGAACGGGAATAAAAGAAAGACATATTGCAGATAAAGATGAAGCAGCTTCCGATATGGGAGCAAAGGCAGCTCAAATGGCAATTGATAAAGCAGGATTAAAACCTGATGATATTGATACCGTTATATGTTCTACAATTACACCCGACCATATTTTACCGTCAACAGCATGTTTTATTCAGAAAAAACTTGCTCTTAATAATGCGTTTGCTTTTGATATATCTGCAGCTTGTTCGGGTTTCCTATATGCTTTAATGTTAGCAGAAACTCTGCTTCTTCAAAATAAAGCGGCTACTATTCTTGTTATTGCTTCGGAAAAAATGTCTTCTATTGTTGACTGGAAAGACCGTTCAACATGCGTGTTATTTGGCGACGGTGCCGGCGCAGCTATATTAAAAAAAGAAAAAGGAGAAAGCGGAATACTTTCATCATATCTTGGCTCTGACGGCAGTGGGAGTAATTTATTGATTATTCCAGCGGGGGGTTCCCGCAGTCCTTCCACCGAAAATACCGTTAAAACTAATTTACATTTTCTTAAGATGGCTGGCAATGAAGTATTTAAAGTTGCTGTAAAAAAAATGGTTAAATCCGCAATAATTTCACTTGAAAAAGCCGATCTTAAAAAGGAGAATATAGATTTAGTAATACCGCATCAGGCAAATTTAAGAATAATACATGCTATTGTTAAAAGATTGCAATTAAAAGATAGTCAGGTATATATCAATGTAGATAAATGCGGAAATATGAGCGCTGCAACTATTGCAGTTGCATTAGCAAAAGCCGCTGAAGAAAATATTATTAAAAAAGGAAATATAGTTAGTTTAGTAGCGTTCGGCGCAGGTTTAACCTGGGGCGGAATTGTAATACGGTGGTAAAACGGCAATGGAAAAATGTAAGAAAGTAAAAATAAAAGAGTCGTTTTGTAAAGAGTGTGGTTTTTGTGTATATGTCTGCCCTGATAAAGCACTCAAATATTCAGATGATTTCAATTCTGCGGGCTATCATCCTGTAAAATGGAGCGGTGGGTGCAGTTTTTGCGGCAAATGTTATATAATCTGCCCTGATTTTGCAATAGAAATAGGAGAGGATAAATGAAAAAACTCTGGCAGGGAAATTTAGCAGTTGTAGAAGGAGCAATTACAGGAGGTGTAGATGCTTATTTTGGTTATCCTATAACTCCGCAAAATGAAATAGCTGAATATATGTCAAAAAGAATGAGAAAAATAGGCAGAGTTTTTCTACAGGCAGAATCCGAAGTCGCTTCAATAAATATGGT
>CAZPHG010000162.1:0-2512 GCA_964586585.1 uncultured bacterium
GGGTGTAACCGCCGATTTTAATCGGCGTTTTATTGGCGCAGATGTAAAATCTGCGATTACAGCAAAGCATTCTTTCGCGCTTATTTTTTACGGAGTTTGGGTAAAATTCCTCCAAATTTAATAAGAGCTTTTTCACGCATGGAAAGATTGTATTTTAATTTAAATAATTGTTTTGTCTGAATTTCTACCGCTATTTCCTTATCCGCATCAAGTGAGTTGATAACATTTTTAAAATTTAAAATATCGCCCTGTGAGATATTTTCATAGTCCTCTTCATTTATAAATTCCAATGGCAAAATACCGAAATTTATCAGATTTGAATGATGGATTCTGGCAAATGATTTTGCAATAACAGCCCGAATGCCAAGATACATAGGCGCCAGCGCAGCATGTTCACGGGAAGAACCTTGTCCATAATTGAGACCGCCTATAATAATTCCACCATTTTTTTCCTTTGCTCTTAGGGAAAACCTACTATCGAGCCCTGAAAAAACAAATCCTGATATAGCGGGAATATTTGACCTCAAAGGCAAAATAGAACTTTCTGCAGGCATTATATCATCAGTTGTAACATTGTCTCCTAATTTTAAAAGCACTTCCTGCGAAAACTCATTTTCTAATTTTTCTTTAAGCGGCACTTCTTTAATATTTGGTCCTTTTATTACTTCAACTTCTTCTTCTGTCGGCGGAATAAGCAGAGTGTCGGAAATGAGCATTTTTTCAGGCATTTTAATTTGCGGAAATTCTGTTAGAGTCCGCGGGTCGGTAATTTCGCCTGTAAGAGCAGAGGCGGCAGCAATCTCAGGTGATGAAAGATAAATCCCAGCATCAGAAGTTCCGCTTCTGCCTTTAAAATTTCTATTAAATGTTCTAAGTGTTTTTCCTTTTGACGGCGGCGAAGAACCCATTCCTATACAGGGCCCACATACCGGCTCTTGTATTCTAACCCCTGCTTTAAGTAAAATATCAAGACCCCCATTTTGGGAGAGCATCTCTAATGTCTGTCTAGAGCCTGGCGATAAGATTACGCTTACATCTTTATGAATTTTTTTATCTTTCAAAATATGGACAACAGTCATTAAATCTTGATAAGAAGCATTGGTGCAGCTTCCGATACATATCTGGTCTAATTTTAATCCTGCAAGTTTTTTGATATTTACAACTTGATCTGGCATATGAGGTTTTGCTATTAACGGCTCTAATTGCGAAAGGTCTATTTCTATTTGAGCATCGTATTCAGCGTTATCGTCAGGCAGTAAATAAGTAAAGTCCTTTTCTCTGCCTTGAGATTTTAAAAATTCAAGAGTTTTTTCATCAGAAGGAAATAATGAAGTTGTTGCCCCTAATTCCGCTCCCATATTTGTAATGGTGGCTCTCTGGGGAACAGAAAGCGTTTGAACACCCTTGCCTGTATATTCAAATATTTTATGAACGCCGCCCCTTACAGAAAGAAGTTTTAAAAGATGGAGGATAATATCTTTTGAATTTATGAATGGCGGCAGCTCTCCTTTAAGTTGAACTTCGTAAATTTGTGGCATTTTTAAATAGTAAGGTTCACCTGCCATAGCGCAGGCGACATCAAGACCTCCGACACCGATTGCTAACATTGCCAAAGCGCCTGCTGTAGGAGTGTGTGAATCCGAACCTAATAAAGTTTTTCCCGGCTTGCCGAATTTTTCAAGATGGATTTGGTGACATATTCCGTTGCCGGGTTTTGAAAAATAAGCGCCGTATTTTGCCGCTATAGTTTGTAGAAAAATGTGATCGTCAGCATTCATAAAACCATTTTGCATGGTATTATGGTCAATATAACTTACTGCAAGTTCATTTTTTATGCGCGGCAATTCCATTGCTTCAAATTGAAGCCAAGCCATAGTACCTGTTGCGTCCTGAGTGAGTGTCTGGTCTATTTTTATTGAGATTTCTTCACCCGGGATTAAGCGCCCCGAAAGTAAATGTTTTTTTAAGATTTTTTGCGTTACATTATTTTTCATTTCACACCTTTAAATAAACTTATATTGACAATTTTAACTGACTTGTATATTCCTCTTTTTCATTTTCTTTAAAACTGGAATATAAATTACTTGCATAGAACACACTGGAATCATGTCCATATCTGCCCGACACACCAAAAGCACTTGTTTTTGTTCCTGTTCTATTATTACCCATTTTCTCTTAATAACGATAAAAATTTCTCTGCTTTACTTTCGTAATATTCTTCTTTACTTGCAATTTCAATTATTTGTCCTAACTCTTAACTTATTTCTTTTGTTTTACATATTGCTACATCGGCGTTCGAATTTTTTGGTAGTCCTATTTCATAACAATAGGCGCCCTGAACAGCATAATATCCATTTTTAGAAGCAAAATTGTGAATTAAATCTCTGCTCCATTTTTCAGTAAAATTTCCGATTAATGAATTTCTGCTTTGCAATGTTGTCTTTTTTCCTGTATATCCTTTCGGCCAATATGCTACATATCTACCATCATCTGCTTGATAAAATAGCTGTTC